>NZ_CALPCY010000009.1:0-137415 GCF_943193115.1 Otoolea muris | reverse complement strand
AAAGCCCCGGCCGTGTATCGGTATCGTCCTGTATTTCCTGATGCAGGAGGCAGGGGGTTACCGGGACGATCTGCTGCTCCGGAGTCTCCGGCGGAAGGTTTTCCAGGCACGCCTGCCTTACACGGCGCAGCCTGTAATAGTAGTTCGCTTTCGTAATGTCGTGGCTGGCACACCAATCAACGACACTCATGCCTGCGGGACGGTTCTGGCACTCCCTGATCTGCTCCGCCCACTCTTTTAAACGGTATTGTACAGCCACTGCTGTTGTTGCTGAACTCATAGACTTACCTCCGTATAGCGGTATCAAAAGTTAAGGCTCAACTTTTAATACCCGTGATAGAAATATAGTCTATTGTCACATAATTTTCCCTCACAGTCGAGGTACGCACTATCTACCGTTTACGAGGCAACAGCGGCAGACCTGGCATCCGGCCAGTTCATTCAGGTATGGGGAAGTTCTTCCGGCAGCGGACTGAAAGTACCCCAGATTTGTATTGTAAAAGTGGCCTGAACCTTTGCCTGCCCTCTTATGTACTCTCGGAATCTTGCTGTGCCTGATTTTGTGAGATGATTTTTTGTCAGATGTGCACAAATTTATGAGGCGTACGTGGAGCGTACGTTGATTAAATTTGGGTGCATCTGGCGGAAAATCAGCCGCAAAAGCAGGCGCAGAGAGATTCCGAGAGTACATTCTTATGATAAGGAGAAAACCCTTGTCAGGAGAGGGCAGTTTTTCTTAAATAAAACCTTTATTTCCTGCATTTCTTTGATAAATCTGGCATGTCTTAAAAAATTTTGCAAAAAGGTCACCGTTCGTCTTCTGATTGCGTGTCATAAGTATAACAGCATCCAACCAAAGGATATCCGGAAAGATTTTCAGGCACGGATGTAGTTCGCAGGGACATACAGCGGTTCAGATTCCGGCACCCGAAGGCGCCCATTAGGAGCTTGCAGGCACACTGGTATCCCAGCAGGAGGACAGGGAGGCGGTGCGGGAGCTCCTCCAGATGCCCCCAAAGCAGAGGGCCGTGATGGTACAAATACAGGCTTTGGGGCACGCTGTTATTGGCAGGAGCTTTGTGTCTTACAGGCTGCGGCAGCACGGAGTCGAATGCAGATGTTATGGCGGCGGATGTACAGCAGTCGGCCTTGCCGGAGGATTCCACAGATTCTGGCTCCGGTGGGGATTCCGGCATTACCCCGCAGGAAAGCGGCCAGAGTTTTGTACTGCCGCCGTTATCCACAGAGGCGCAGACCATAGATTATAAGGGGAATGTGCATGTAGACTGGCTTACGGCGTCTTTGGATGCCATTTATTTATTGAGCAGGGATCAGGACGGGGGCTCCGGAATCCTGAAGATGAAGCCAGGGGAAGTTGATGGGGAAGCCCTGCAGGTGACGGCGCCGGATGGGATGACTTTTTCCGTCATGACCACGGATGAACAGGGGAACCTGTATGTGGTGGCGGAGGACAGGGATATTGAGGTAGTGATGAGGGATGATGAGTTTGCCTGTCCTACAGAACACTGTGAAGTATGGAGAATCAGCCCGTCCGGTGAGGTGACGGCAAAACTGGACATTTCCGAATATATAAGGAAGGAGGTTTTCTCCCCCCGTATGATTGCAGTGGCAGGGAACGGGGATATCTACCTTTCTACGCAGGCCGATGGAACAGCAGTGCTGGCTTTTGATGCGGAAGGGAACTTCCTGAACAAGATCAGTTATGATTACAAGGTCTATACGCTCCGCACCGCCATGGGAAGAGGACGGGACGGAAAGGTTTACGCCGTACTTTGGGGTGATACCACTTCTGTAATCGTCCAACTGGATGGCGGCCGTATTTCAGGGGATACCACTTCTTTTATCCTCAACGGTGATGGCGGCTGCTATGAGTTTGTATGTCCGGGGAGGGATTGTGACCTTGTGATTTTCGGCGGAGATGGAATCCTTGGATATGACCTGGGGAGCGCCGATAGCAAATGGAAGGTTCCCGCAGGTGAACTGCCTTTCAGCACAGAAGGTTTTTATCCGATGGCAGCTCTGGCAGACGGGAGGGTACTGTTTTTGGATAGCAATAAATTCCATTATGTTCCGGCGGCACAGCAGTAGGCAGTATTTTTTTCGCTGCCGGAATATACGAAATCATATCATAATTATGCCAGGAGAGCATGTCAGGAGCCAGTGAAACAGAGGCTTTGACATGCTTAATTGCTGTTTTTTGTAAATCCCACAAAAAGACAGATGCAGGAGCGGATATGGAGCAAAGGAGAAGACAGCCTGTCTGGAAGGCAGAGAGCCGGAGAAAGAGAGAAAAGAGGATTGCCAGACTACGGCGGAGGATCATAGCCTATACAGTCCGGGGAATCGTGGCGGCTGTCCTGGCAGTCATGCTTTTGCTGATGGTCTGCGGCTGTCTGTATATCCGGGATTTTTTTCGCAAAAATAATAGGGATACTGCTCTAAAGGCAGATCCCGTTCGGGAGGCCGTACCCGGTGCGGAAGAAAATAAACAGGACACGGATTTTCCGGAGCAGGAAAAATATACGGTAGTCCTGGATGCCGGACACGGCGGGGAGGATGGAGGAACCGTGGAGCAGACGGCCATGGAGAAGGAGATCAACCTGGCTGTTGTGTTGAAAATGAGAGAACTGCTGGAGAACCAGGGCATCCGTGTGGTTCTTACAAGGGAGCAGGATACCTTTCCAACTATAATGAGAGGAATCAACTGACATCAGGGGAATACCAGGGAAAGCTGGCGCAGGGGCTGGTGGAGGGAATTTTAGAAGGGCTGGAAGGAAAAGCGGGGTAGTGCTGCTCATTTCAGGGCTTCCCGGATTTGGTCAATAGAGCGATAATAAAGGAAACTACCAGAAAGGAAACGATCAGTGAATACATACAAAAAGTCCCGGAAGAAAAAATATATACCAATTGCGGTGATTTCCCTGCTTATTCTGGCAGCAGTTCTGTATGGGATACGAAACGGCGGGGCGGATGGCAGGGGAGGAAACATCCTTGCCGGGGCAAGCCCGGATACAAGCGTTTTCCAGATGTATTATTTTGATGGGGAAACGGTTGTGGTCAGGACGCTGTATGACAGCGGTACGGAGAAGGAAGTGATTAAAAAAATCAATGGTATCCCCCTCCAGGCAGCAGAGGAAGATGCCCTCTCCCGGATGGAGCCTCCTTTTTACGGGTTCTGGATCAGCGGTCAGGATGGCTTTGATATTTCCGTGGCGGCCTCCAGCGGTGTCTGGCTTAAGAATGACGGGGCGGTTTATTATGGGGATACGGATTTGTCTGTTTTATGGGAACAGATGGAAGGCAGGGATGAGGATATCCGGAGTGTCCTGAATTTTCCCAATGCGGGGCGTTTATCGTCATACCATACTATTTTCCTTCTGAAAGCGGATGAACAGACAGCAGAAAGCCCGGAGGGTCTGACTATGACGGTGGAGGACATCGGGACAAGTGAGATTACGGTACGGATTGCCAATAACAGCGGGGAGGAATTTTCTTACGGGGAATACTTTTCCCTCCAGAAGCAGATAGACGGCCAGTGGTATACGATACCGGTAAGGGAGGATAACGTAGGATTCCAGGATATCGCCCATATCCTTCCGGACGGGGAGAGCACCAGCGAGACATATAATCTGGATATTTATGGCACGCTGGAACCAGGAACGTACAGGCTTGTGGTGGAAACACTGAGCGCCGAGTTTCTGGTGGGGCATGGGAGGATGGAGGGATTTAGTGATAATTGACAAATTGTTAGTCGTGTGCTAGAGCGTGTTTGAAAATTCATTCCTGGCATCTGCACGCCCCACTTCGCGGTATATTTGTACCAAATTCACTTAACGCAGCCCACTGCGCCGCGTTCATTTGGCACAAATCTCCCACAAAGTGGCACGCACAGCTACCAGAAAGCAATTTTCAAACACGCTCTAGAATGATCTCCATGGAGGGACATTGTCATGCGTGATGTAAAGGAACCAGAGGTCCGTAAAGCCGAGATCATGGATGCCGCCATCCGGCTGTTTACACGGAAAGGATACCTGAATACCACGACTCAGGATATCATTGACGAGGTAAACATATCCCGCGGGCTTTTATATTACCACTTTAAAAATAAAGAGGATATCCTGTACTGCGTCATCGAACGGTATTCCCAGCCGCTGCTTAAAAGGCTGGAGCATCTGGCCTATGAGGAAGAGAAGGGGGCGGAAGAAAAGCTCCGTTTGTTTATGGAGTTTACCCTTGTAAAGGAGCAGGATGTAACTGCAGAAAATTCCGTATTGCAGGAGGCTGCGGATCTGGACGAGAACCGCTACATGCTGGACCGGTTTTACCACAAGCTCTGCGGCAGTGTCGCGGAATATTTTGCCCATATCATAGAGCAGGGGAACCGGGAAGGTGTTTTCCATGTGGCGTCTCCAGGGGAAACAGCCTCTTTTCTGATGACCGGCTATATTTTTGTGTCAAATGATGCCAGGCTTGTCTGCCAGAGCAGGGAACAGCTGCAAGGCTATCTGGATGCTTATAAGATACTGCTGGAGAGGGCGCTTGGAACAGTAAAGCCGCTTTTTTCTGAGAAGTGAACTGGGGTGTTCAGGGCTTCCTGAATTCCTCAGTAAAATTTTTCAATATGACTGACAAATTGTCAGTTTATAAATAAGAAGAAAAGTTATGGGAAGATAGCTGCCTTGCAGAATAGGGTGAGGCAGCCGATTTTACCATTTAGACTGACAAATTGTCGGTAGAAAGGAGTTTTATCATGTTAGAAATCCAACATCTTACTAAGATTTATCCAGGAGGGAAAAAGGCGGTGGACGATCTGTCCTTAAGCGTCAGGGCCGGGGAAATCTGTGGATTTATCGGGGCGAACGGGGCGGGGAAGACTTCAACTATAAAAGCGGTGGTTGGCATCCACGGTTTTGAACAGGGGGAGATCCTGATCCATGGAAAGTCGATCCGGACCCATCCCCTGGAGTGCAAAAGGCAGATGGCCTACATCCCGGACAATCCGGACCTTTATGAGCATCTGACCGGTTACCAGTACATCAATTTTATCGCGGATATCTACAGGGTTTCTTCCGAAGAACGCAGGAAACGGGTGGAGAGGTACGGGGAGCTTTTTGAGATGACCCCCAGCCTGGGAAATGTGATTACCTCCTATTCCCATGGGATGAAGCAGCGGACGGCCATTATCGCGGCTCTGGTCCACGCCCCATCCCTTCTGATCCTGGATGAGCCTTTCGTGGGCCTGGACCCGAAAGGGGCCTTCTGCTTAAAGCAGATTATGCAGGAACTGGTGGAAGCCGGGGGAGCCATCTTCTTTTCCACCCATGTCCTGGAGGTGGCGGAAAAGCTGTGCAGCCGGATCGCGATGGTAAAAGGAGGGAGGCTGGTGGTGGCCGGAGATACGGATAAGGTGAAGGGTGACCATTCCCTGGAGTCGGTTTTTATGGAGGCGCAGAAGCATGAATAGGACATTCCTTTTACTGAAGACACAGGCGGTCAATGATTTCTCCCTGAATGAGATATTTGGCCAGCATGGAGGGAAGCGGGGCCCGGTTTTCATAACGGCTGCCGGGATATTCACACTGCTGTTATTCCTGGGCGGCTATAACGTGCTTACGGCAGCCGCTCTTGTATCCATGGGGCAGCAGGATATGATCCCTGCGTACATGGTGGCGGTATCCAGCTTTATTATCCTGGTGTTTACCCTGCTGCGGTCAAACGGAATCCTTTTTGGCAGCAGGGATTTTGAGATGCTGTGCGCGCTGCCTTTGGAGGCCGGGGAGGTTATCAGCAGCAAGTTTGGGTTCCTGTACCTGATAAACCTGGCTTTCAGCGTACTTTTCATGGTTCCGGCGGGGGTGGTATGGCTGACCGGCACAAGGGGACATGGTGTGCCGTTCTTTTTCTATCTGGTCTCTGTGTTTTTTGTGCCGCTGATCCCCATGTGCGCCGCCTCAGCGGCAGGGTTTGTAATTACGCTCCTGTCCGCCGGTTCACGCAGGAAAAACCTGCTTTCCCTTATTTTCTCTTTTGGCGCCCTGGGTCTTTTACTGGGGGCCGGGATCTACGGGATGTATGGCGGTGTAAAAGAGGGGAGCCTGGGTACAGTCCTTGCGGGGCAGATTGGCAGGCTCTACCCCCTGTCCGCCTGGTTCCGCTATCCGCACAGGCTGTCCGTCCTCTGGAATGTGGTTTTCTGGCTTGTGTCCGTTCTTGCGTTTTGGGTATTTGTGAGGATTACGGCGGTCCATTATACCAGGCTCAATGCCATCCTCCTGCAAAACCATGCTTCGGCGGCAGGGAAAGCGGGCTTCATGAGGCGGTCTTCCTTTGCCGCCATGTACCGAAAGGAGCTTGGCCGTTACTTCGGCTCTTACCTCTATGTCCTGAATACCGGGCTGGGGGTTGTATGCCTTCTTGTGGTCTGCGGCGCAATCTGCGTAATTCCGCCGGAGAAACTGGGGGGATATGCGGGGATAGAAGATGCCGTCTCCTTTTTCGGACAGTATGCGCCCCTCATTGTAGCTGCCATGCTCTCTTTAAGCTGTCCGGCGGCGTCATCAGTATCGCTGGAGGGAAAAAATATTTGGATTCTGCAGAGTGTTCCTTTACCCTTCCGGACATTTTTAAACAGCAAGATCGCTGTGACGCTGTCTCTTCATGCGGTGGGATACCTGACGGCGCTGCCGGTATTTATGCTGAGATTCCAGATGGATGGAGCCCGGCTGGCGGCGCTGATTGTTATTCCGGCAGTATATTCCATCTTTACGGCGGTGCAGGGTATCTGTATCAACTGCTGTTTCCCAAGGTTTGACTGGGATAATGAGATGGTGGTGATCAAGCAGAGCATGGCGGTCATCCTGTCCGGAGTGACAGGGATGCTGTGTGTCGCGGTCCCGGCCATCCTGCACTGGTTTTTCAGGCTGCCCTTGGGAATGGTACTGTGGGGATGGGCAGGTATTTTATTATGTGTGTCGGGTCTTCTGTATTGGAAAGCCTGTCAGACCAAAATCATTTAATGGAGGTATGAATTATGAAGAAAAGTCTAATCAAAGACGTTGTGGTGTTTCTCATCCTGCTGGCAGCGGCGGCAGTCCTGTGTTATTTTCTCCCGGAGAAGGTCCCGGTCCACTTTAATGCCCAGGGTGAGGCGGACCTGGCCGTGAACAGGTGGTTCCTTATGCTGGCTGTGGTCATTCCCTATTCTGTGTACTGGCAGTTTTTCCGCGGCAATAAGAAAGGGGAGAAATGACATTATACAAAGAGCTGTCAAGGAAAATCAAATTTGGCATCCTGCGGGGGGATTATCCCCCGGGGAGCCGGCTGCCGTCTCTCCGGGTGCTGGCGGAGCGGGAAAAGTGTAACCAGGCCACGGTGAAACGGGCCATGCAGGTCCTTGGGCAGGAGCATCTGGTTTTTCCGAGACACACAGCAGGGATTTTTGTGACGGATGACCTGCTTCTGATACAGAGACTGCGGCATAAGGAGCAGGCCGATTTAACCAGGAAATTGTATGAAAGGCTTATGCCCCTTGGGTTTAGCAGGGGGGAAATTCTGATGATGATTCAGGAATGTGGTTATGGACGCCCGGTTTAAGGCGCTGTCAAATGAGACACGCAGGGAGATTCTGCTCCTGCTTGCGGAAGGGCCCATGACAGCAGGGAGACTACAGGAAAGGTTTCCCATTACATTTGCGTCCTTATCCTATCACCTGTCGGTCTTAAAGTACAGCGGGCTTGTAACGGCAAAAAAGGAGGGGCAGTACAGGCTCTATGACCTCAACAGAGAAGCTCTTGAAGGCATGGTTTTATGGCTGTCCGGACTGGTGGAATGTTAACGTGGCGCCATCTATGGGAAAAGGGCAAAAAAAGTCGAGTACATCTCCCGGCATGATGTTATACTGCTAAGACCAGAGCGAAAGTCAGAAAGGAGAACTTCATGCCGGATCAGAACCATATCATCATAAAAGGCTTATGCCAGAACAATCTGAAAAACATTTCCTTAAAGATACCAAAAGAAAAGCTGGTTGTGTTTACCGGGGTCTCCGGTTCCGGAAAATCCAGCATCGTGTTTGACACCATTGCAGCGGAGAGCCAGCGCCAGATGGACGAAACCTACAGCGCTTATGTCCGGGGCAGGCTCCCAAAGTATGAGAAGCCAAAGGCGGAAAAAATCGAGAACCTTTCCCTCTCGGTCATCATCGACCAGACCCCCCTTGGAGGCAATGCCCGGTCTACGGTAGGGACCATCAGCGACATGTATTCCGCCCTGCGGCTGCTCTACTCCCGGATCGGGGAACCCTATGTGGGAACACCCTCCTGCTTTTCCTTCAACAGTCCCGGAGGCATGTGTCCGGAGTGTTCCGGTTTGGGGAAGGTGATGACGCTGGACATTCTTCCGCTGATTGTGGAAGATAAAAGCTGGAATGAGGGGATGGTGGAGCTGCCCACGTTCCGTGTGGGGAACTGGTACTGGAAGCAGTATACAGACAGCGGCCTGTTTGACCTGGATAAAAAATGGCAGGACTATTCCGAAAGGGAACGGAACCTTCTGCTGTACGGTTCGGAGGAACCGGGCGGGAAGCGGGTGTCGAAGCAGGTGGAGGGCATCCACAACATGATGAGCCGGCTGCTGTTAAAAAGGGACAGTTCGGAGCTTGGGGAAACTTCCGCAGGCCGGCTGGTAAAATATGTCCGGGAATCCGACTGTCCCCTCTGCCACGGGAAACGCCTGAATGGGGCGGCGCTGTCCTGTAAGATTGCCGGGTACGACATCAGCGAGATGTGTGAGATGGAGCTGACAGAACTGAAACGGGTTCTGGGGACAGTCACAGACCCAAGGGGCAGGTCCGTGGCCGAAAGCCTGGTTATGACCCTGACCCGCATGATTGAGATCGGCCTCCCTTACCTTTCCCTGAACCGGGAAGCAGCCACCCTGTCCGGCGGGGAGGCACAGCGCCTGAAGCTGGTGCGCTACATGGGGAGCGCCCTCACAGGCATGCTCTATATTTTCGATGAACCAAGCACCGGGATGCACCCACGGGATGTACACCGCATGACCAGGCTGCTGCGTGCCCTCCGGGACAAGGGGAATACGGTTCTGGTGGTGGAACATGATAAGGATGTGATCTCCATTGCGGATGAAGTGATTGATGTGGGGCCGCTGGCAGGAAGAAACGGAGGGGAGATTCTCTATCAGGGCAGCTATCAGGGGCTCCTTGGTTCTGGAACATTAACCGGGAAGGCCATGGAGATGGAGATACCCTTTAAGGCGGAGCCAAGGAAACCCAAAGGGTTTCTGCCTGTTAAACATGCCAGCCTGCACAATCTGAAACATGTTTCCGTTGATATCCCCCTGTGTGTGCTGACTGCGGTGACAGGTGTGGCCGGTTCCGGGAAAAGCTCCCTGATCCGGGACGTGTTTGCCGTGCAGTATCCGGAACAGGTCATTCTGGCGGACCAGTCCCCGGTGACAACCACCGGGCGTTCCACCCCGGCCACTTTCCTGGGATTTTTCGATGATATCCGGAAACAGATGGCTAAAGAAAACAACGTGAGCGCCGCCCTGTTTTCCTTTAACAGCAAAGGCGCCTGCCCGGTCTGCAAAGGACGGGGGGCTGTCACCACCGAGTTGGTCTTCATGGACCCGGTGACGACCACTTGCGAGGCATGCGGTGGGAGCCGTTACAGTGACGAAGCGCTTTCCTATTTATACAAAGGGAAAAATATTGTGGAGATTTTGGATATGAGCGCAGAGGAGGCCGAAGACTTCTTTTCCGGCTGTCCGAAAATCCGCAGGGCACTGCACGCCATGGTGGAGGTGGGGCTTTCCTATCTTTCCCCTGGACAGCCCTTATCCACCCTGTCAGGAGGCGAGCGGCAGCGGGTAAAGCTGGCAAAATACCTGGGACAGAAGGGGAACATCTATGTGCTGGATGAACCCACCACCGGGCTCCACGCTTCCGATGTGAAGACAATTATGAAACTTCTGGACGGCTTTGTGGAGCAGGGGAACACGGTGGTTGTAATCGAACATAACATGGACGTAGTAAAGCTGGCGGATTACGTGATTGACATGGGGCCGGACGGGGGGACGCTGGGAGGCGAGGTAGTCTTTACCGGGACCCCGCAGGCGCTGGCGGAGCAAGGGCAGACCATTACGGCTGATTATCTGAGGAAGCGCTGATAAAATCAGCGTTTCCCTAAAGAATCGGAAAACAGCAAAAAAAGTCGAGACAAAAAGCGGGGATCATTATATGATAGTAATTCCAGAAGCAATCGTTCAGGTAGGTCTGCGCGTTCACCGCGCTGACCGTATGAAAACGTTGTGGTTGCGAGCATCCGGCCCATCGCCAAAGGCGATTCTAAATGGCCGGATGCCGTAACAGTTCAGGGCTTTTCTGAACTGTTACACTCCAAGAAGGAGGTGGTTTATTTTGAAAGAACAGACAGCGGCGGTCCAGAGGATGCAGGATTATATCGAAGCCCATCTGGAAGCGGATATCACACTGGCACAACTGTCAGCCGTCTCCCTGTTTTCCCCGTGGCATTCCTACCGGCTGTTTAAGGAGTTTTTGGGGGTGACGCCGGCAGAATATATCCGCAGGCTCCGGCTTTCCCGCTCCGCCATGCGGCTGAAGGAGGGACAGTGCCTTGTGACGGAGGCGGCCTTTGACTGCGGGTTTGGCAGTGTGGACGGGTATGCCCGTGCCTTTTACCGGGAATTCGGCTGCAGGCCGGGGGAATATCTGAAGGACCCGGCGCCCATTGCCCTGTTTATCCCATACGGCGTAAAATTCAGAGAACTGAGAGAGGATGTTTTGGATATGGAAATGAAGAATCTGCAGAGCGTATTTGTCCAGGTGATCCGGAAACCGGAGAGAAAAGTCATCATCAAACGGGGGATAAAAGCGGAAGATTATTTTGCGTACTGTGAAGAAGTGAGCTGCGAGGTCTGGGGGATATTAAAAAGCATGGATTCCCTCTGCGGGGAGCCGGTCTGCCTGTGGCTGCCGGGAGCCTATAAAAAGCCAGGCGCTTCCACCTATGTACAGGGCGTGGAGGCAGAGGCGGACTATGAGGGGGAAATCCCGGAGGGGTTTGATGTCATTTCCCTGCCTGCCGCCGAGTATCTGGCGGTCCAGGGGGAGCCTTTCCGGGAGGAGGATTATTCCCAGGCGATTCTTGCCGTACAGTATGCCATCGACCACTATGACCCGTCTGTGATCGGATACGAGTGGGATCAGGAAAACCCCCGTATTCAGTTGGAGCCCAGAGGGGAGAGGGGATATATCGAGCTTCGGGCAATCAGAAGGCAGCAGGCGTAACGGCGCATACCGTTACCGGAAAAAGGAGGATAAGATGAGCGAAACCATAAAAAAGACAGAAGAGGCCGTCAAAACGACGGGGCTTACCAAAAGCTATCAGGGAAGAACCGTACTGAAAGGTCTGAACCTGTCGGTCAAGGCCGGCACGGTCTTTGGCCTGCTGGGGGCAAACGGCGCCGGAAAGAGTACCGCGATCGAATGCATCCTGGGAACGAAACAGGCCGATGGAGGAACCGCTCTGGTATTGGGGCAGGATGCAAAAAAGGAGCGGCGCACCGTGTTTCAGAAAGTGGGTGTTCAGTTTCAGGAAGGGGATTACCAGCCGGAAATCAGGGTATCCGAGCTTTGCGGGGAAACCGCCTGCCTGTATGAGAGGCCGGCAGACTGGCGGAAGCTGTGTGAACGTTTCGGAATCGGGGATAAGACAGGTCATGCCGTGAAAAGTCTTTCCGGCGGGGAGCGCCAGCGGCTGTTTATTGTCCTGGCGTTGATACCGAACCCAAAGCTTGTGTTCCTGGACGAGCTGACTACCGGGCTGGACGCAAGGGCACGCCGGACGGTGTGGAAGATCCTTGAGGATTTAAAGGGCGAAGGGCTGACCATTATTCTCACTTCCCATTTCATGGATGAGGTGGAAGCCCTCTGCGATGAGATCTGTATTCTGAGAAAAGGGGAGGCCGTGTTCTACGGCGCCGTGGAGCAGGCAAAGGTGCAGAGCGGCTGTGAGCGTCTGGAGGATGCCTATCTGAAATTTGCGGACGAGGAGGTTGTGGCATGAGAACATTTTTCAGTCTTTTAAAAACAGAACTGAAGCTGAATATCCGGAATATGAACATGGTGATTTTTGCCGTCATTATGCCGGTTGTGGTACTGGTCATCCTTGGTTTCATTTACCAGACAAAGCCCGCTTTTCCGGGGGCGGAGTACACGTTCCTGGAGCAGTCCATGAGCGCGGTCTGCGCCATCTCCATCTGCGCCGGGGGTCTGATGGGCCTGCCTCTGGTGGTAGCCGGGTACCGGGAACGGAAGATCCTAAAACGGTTCCGGGTGACGCCCATCAGTCCGGTGATGCTGCTGGGGGTGGAATTTACCATCTATGTGCTGTATGCCGCGGTATCCATGGCGCTGGTCTTCCCCATTGGGGCAGTTTTGTGGGGAGTAAGGCTTCCCGGCAGCCCGGCGGCATTCCTTGGAAGCTGGCTCCTTACCCTGGTTTCCACCTTAAGCATCGGGATGATGGTGGGCGGCATTGCGAAAAATGAAAAAATGGCCAGTGTGATCGCCTGCCTGCTGTACTTTCCCATGCTGATTCTTTCCGGGGCCACGCTGCCCTTTGAAGTGATGCCGGAGATGATGCAGAAGGTGGTCGCCCTTTTCCCGCTGACACAGGGGATACAGCTTATGAAAGCGGCTTTTCTGGGGATGTATACGGAATCTGTCCGGGTACCGGCAGCGGTTATGGGAATCGTTACCATTCTGTGCGCAGGCGCGGCCGTGCAATTTTTTAAATGGGAGTGAGTTCTTTCGGGCTATCAATTCGTATCGTTCAAATGCGAGGTTTTTTGTGAGAGAATCGGCTATACTTAAAACAGCAGGGGGGAACACGATGGACTGGATAAAACGGTTGAACCAGGCGATTGATTTTATAGAAGAGAACCTGGATGGGGAACTGGATTATGAGGAGGTAGCCGGGATTGCGGGCTGCCCTTCCTATTATTTCCAACAAATGTTTTTATATATGACAGACATGACACTGCGGGAATACATACGGCGGCGCAGGCTGTCTTTGTCCGCCGTGGAACTGCAAAAGGGAAATGGGAACGTAACGGATATTGCCATGAAGTACGGTTATGAATCTCCCACCGCGTTTACCAGGGCTTTTAAGAATTTTCATGGAATCACGCCCTCTGCTGTAAAAACGGAACCGGTATCCTTTCAGGCATATCCGCCCATTTCTTTTTCCATAACAATCCATGGAGGGGCGCCGCTGCAGTTCAGGATAGAGGAAAAAGAAGCGTTCCGCATACTGGGACGGTCCTGTCCCCTGTCGAAAGAACTGACAGAGAATTTTCAAAGGATACCAGCGGTATGGGATGCCGCGCTGGCAGACGGAACACTTGCCAGATTACTCTCCATGGCAGAGGGAAAGCCGGAGGGACTTCTCGGGGTCAGTATCCATCATACGGAAGACTGGAAATATCTGATTGCTGTCCGTTCCGATCAGAAGCCGGGGGAATACGAAGAATATCAGATTCCGGCATGCAAATGGGCGGTTTTTGAAGGAAAGGGAACGAACCGTACCCTTCAGGAACTGGAAAGGCGTGTCATTACCCAGTGGCTCCCTACGTCCGGCTACACCTACGCAGAGATACCGGATATTGAGGTGTATCTCCATGCAGACCCGGAAGACGCGGTCTATGAATACTGGCTTCCTGTACGATAAGAAGGGCATGGAACCGGAAGGAGGATACCGATGGATTGCCAGGAGATGATGAAAGAGCTCAGGTCACAGGCTTCTGAGAAATACAGGGAAAATATGATTCGGATGGGGATACCGGCCGAAAACAGTCTTGGTGTGGCAACGTCCGTAGTAAGGGGCCTTGCAAAGAAAGCCGGGAAATCACAGGAGCTGGCCTCTGAACTGTGGAATACAAAATACCACGAGGCAAGGATGCTGGCGGTCTTGTTGATGAACCCGAAGGCGACAACGGATGCTGAGGCGGAAAGGCTGCTCCTTGATGTGGTTTCCTGGGATTTATGCGACCACCTGTGTAAAAACTTATTTTTGAAGATGAAGAGCAGGGATATTTTTATTGCAAAGTGGATACGGGAACCGCAGTTATATAAAAAAAGAGCGGCATTTGTGCTGATTGCAGCTTCTGTGATACATGACAGGAAGCTGACGGATGAAACCGTGGACAGCTATCTGGAGCTGGTTACGCAGTATGCGGATGATGGACGGGAGCATGTGAAAAAGGCGGTTTCCACTGCTTTGAGGGAAATCGGAAAAAAGAACTTTCATTATAATGAAAAGGCGCTTTTACTGGCGCGTGAGTGGATGGAAGGAGAAAGCAAGGTATTGAGGTGGATTGGAAAGGATGCGGCGAAGGAACTGGAAACCATGGTAAAGGCAGAAGGACGGGGACGTCTGATTTCCGCAAATACCAGGATGGGAAAGGAATCAGGAGGTTCGGGATGAACGGGAAGTTTTTTGCGCTTCCCCAGGAAAGGCAGGAGTAGCTCATAAATGCGGCATATGAAGTGTTTTCCAGGAACAGCTATAAAAATGCGTCCATGTCCAGGCTTGCGGATGCCGGCGGCGTATCCAAATCCCTGCTGTTTCATTATTTCTTAAGTCAAAGCCCCCATAGCAAGCTACAAGGGCTTTGACCCTCGCGGCAGTCGCCAAATGGACATGCCAGCATGTCCGCCTGGCTCGTTGCCCGCGGGAATAAAAAGGAACTGTATCTGTACCTTTGGGAGCATGCAGGCAGGCTTTACCGTGAAAAAGTAAGGACGGGAGATACGCAGACCACGGATTTGTTTGAGATTCTCTGCCAGAAGGTTCTGGCAGGCTGTGTCTTTATGAGGGAAGACCCGACCATATACCTGTTTACATTAAGGGCATTTTTTGAGGAAAACCCGGAAATCAGGGAAGAACTTCAGAATCATTATAAGACAGCCTATCTTCACGGGACAGAAGATATACGGGGGCCGGCAGATATGGACCTGTTCCGGCCGGGGATTGATACGCAGCTGCTGTTAGAGGAGATTAACGGTTATCTTCTCAGCTGTTACTGGAAGATGTTTTCAACCGGGGAGCTGGACCCGGATTCTCTGGAAAAGGACTTCCTGAAAAGAGCTGGACAGTGGAAAAGGGTATACCTGAAAGAAAGGAATCATTAAGATGGCAGTTTCAAATATAAGGGCAGACTTTCACGCAGAACTGCAAAAGGTTTGGGAGATTGTGACTTCTCTGGAGGATACGGCGTGGCGCAGCGATCTGAGCAGGGTTGAAATCATAGATGATAAGCAGTTCGTGGAATATACAACATCCGGCTACCAGACTGCCTTCACCGTTACAGTGAGGGAAGAATGCCGGCGTTTAGAATTTGATATGGAGAATGATAATATGCATGGGCATTGGACAGGGATTTTCTCCAGCAAAGGCGGCGTGACAACGATTGATTTCACGGAGGATGTTACAGCAAAGAAGCTTTTTATGAAACCCTTTATGAAAGCATATCTGAAAAGGCAGCAGGGTTTATATATAACGGATTTAAGGAAAGCTTTGGAGCATACCTCATAAGATTATCTTTTCTATTGACATTTTACAAAAAGGAGAATAGAATGATAGCAAGCACTTGCTTATAAGAGGTGGGGGAATGGACGAAACAAGCCAAAAAATCATTGATGCAACCATGTCTCTGATTCGTGATAAGGGGTATGTTGCCACAACGACAAAAGATATCGCGCGATTAGCCGGTGTAAACGAATGTACGTTGTTCCGTAAATTTCAAAATAAAAAAGATATTGTACTCCATGGTGTATCTCAGGAAAAATGGAGAGCGCATGTTACGCCGGAGCTTTTTCAAAATGTGCAATGGGAGTTAGAGCCGGATTTAGAGATGTTTATGAACGCATATATGGATAAAATCACTCCGGATTTTGTAAATCTGTCTATTGGCTTAAGAGCGCCGCAGCTTTATGAAGAAACGGCCTCTATGATCATGAAAGTACCGCAGGCATTTATTTCTTCCCTGACAGAATACTTCAGGAAAATGAAGGAGCTGGGGAAAATTCCCCATTATGATTTTGAAAGTCTGGCGATGACTGTTTTTTCTTCCACGTTTGGTTATACCTTTTTAAATGCGTCTTTTGGCCAGAACCTTATGGATGTGGGCAGAGAAGAATTTATCAAAAACAGTGTGAAGATATTTGTAAATGGGATTGTACAGAAGTAAAAATGGCAGTAACAGTTCAGATAGGTCTGCGCGTTTACCGCGCTGACCGTACGATAACGCAATGGCCGCGGGCATACAGCCCATCGCCGCAGGCGATTTTAAATGGCTGTATGTCGTAACAGTTCAAGGGGTATCTGAACTGTTATAAATGGTACTGTATATTCAGTGCCATTTTATTTACCTAAAAGCAAGCAAGTACACGCATACAAGGAGGCAATGATAATGGTTACAGGTGCGGAATTATTTGTGAAAGCTCTCAGGGCGGAGCAGGTAGATACCCTGTTTGCCTACCCGGGCGGACAGGCAATTGACCTGTTTAATGCCCTTTACGGCGAACAGAATATTGATGTTATTTTGCCGCGGCATGAGCAGGGATTAGTCCATGCGGCAGACGGATACGCACGCTCCACGGGAAAAGTCGGGGTCTGCCTGGTTACAAGCGGACCGGGAGCTACCAATTTAGTGACAGGGATAGCGACAGCGAATTATGACAGCGTTCCGCTGGTATGCTTTACCGGGCAGGCGCCTACCGGGCTGATTGGCAATGACGCCTTTCAGGAGGTTGATATTGTAGGTATCACAAGAAGTATCTGCAAATACGCCGTAACGGTCCGCAAACGTGAGGAACTGGCGGCGGTCATCAGGAAAGCCTTTCTCATTGCCCGGACAGGGAAACCGGGCGTTGTTGTGGTCGATTTACCGAAGGATATACAGAGGGAATATGGCAGTGATGACTACCCGGAAAAAATCGAAATCAGGGGATATAAGCCGAAACGTTCCGTCCATGCAGGACAGATAGAGAAAGCTTTGGAGATATTGAACCATGCAAGGAAGCCCGTCTTTTTGGCTGGCGGCGGCGTGGGCATCAGCCATGCACATTCGGAAATGCGGAAACTCGCAGAAATGACAGGGGTTCCCGTGATTACTACCATAATGGGAAAAGGGGCAATTCCCACAACCCATGACTTGTACATCGGGAATCTGGGAATCCATGGGAGCTATGCGGCGAATACAGCCATCAGTCATTGTGACGTTCTCTTTTCTATCGGGACAAGGTTTAATGACCGCATAACAGGAAAAACCGGACACTTTGCCACCCATGCGGCAATCATCCATATAGATATAGACCCCGCTTCGATTTCCAGAAATGTAGAGGTGGATATTCCCATTGTTGCGGACGCAAAAACGGCTCTTTTGGCATTGCTTGAAAAAGCGCAGAAATTAGATACGCAGGAATGGCTGGAGCAGATCAGGCAGTGGAAAAGCCAATATCCCCTTTCCATGAAAACAGAAGGGCTGACCCCGGAAAAAGTGATAAGGGCAATCAACCATACGTTTGACAACGCGATCATTGCCACAGATGTGGGGCAGAACCAGTTATGGGCGACACAATTCCTGGAATTAAGCAAAAAGAAACAGATGCTGACTTCCGGGGGCCTGGGAACCATGGGCTATGGCTTTCCGGCTGCTATTGGAGCCAAAATCGGGAATCCGTCAAAGGATGTTGTCGTTATTTCCGGGGACGGCGGCATGCAGATGAACATTCAGGAAATGGCGACCGCAATCTGCTATGAACTTCCAATCACCATCTGCATACTTAACAACGGTTATTTGGGAAATGTACGGCAATGGCAGGAAATGTTTTTTGACAGGCGTTATTCCAGCACCTGTATGCGGTACAGGAAAAGCTGCCCCGGCAGCTGCAATGCCCCGACAGAGCACTGCCCGGAATATACGCCGGATTTTCTTAAACTGGCGGAAAGTTACGGGGCAAACGGTATCCGCGTAACAAAAGAAAATGAGATAGCCGCTGCCCTTGAAACTGCAAAACACACGCTAAAAGTACCTACTGTCATTGAATTTATCATTGAGCCGGAGGAAAATGTTATGCCGATTGTTCCGCCCGGCAATGCTTTGGACGACATGATACTGGAAAGCGGGGATAAGGGAATATGAAAAAGAGATGGATTTGTTTATTTGTTGAAAATGATGTAGGGGTTCTTGCCAGAATATCGGGACTGTTTTCCGGGAAGTCCTATAACCTGTCCAGCCTGACCGTGGGGACAACCGAGGACAGAACGGTTTCCCGTATGACAATCAGCTTAACCAGTGACGACAGGACATTTGAACAGGTAAAAAAGCAGCTGGGCCGCTGTGTTGAGGTAATTAAGGTAGTTGATTACACGGATATTGCTATCCATATGAAAGAGCTGATGTTTGTAAGAATCAATAACTGCTCGGATCGGGATATTGACGGGATATTCAAGATTTCGCAAGTGTTTCAGGTATCGGTTATTGATTATTCCCCGGAGACAGCGCTGATTGAGAGTGTGCATACAGAAAACCGTAATAATGATCTGATTGCATTACTGGAGAAATGCTATGCAAACCGAATTGAAATTGTTCGGGGAGGCAGTGTCGCTGTTGAAACGTTAAGCATAGCTGATCGATAAAGAGGAATGAGGTCTTCTCAAAATTGGTCAATGGGGTGATAATAAAAAGTATAACATAAAATGGATAAGGGAATTACGAAAGGAGCTTACCAATGCTTTACATTAAACATTATTCCAAGACCTGTCCCGGTGGGAAGAAAGCCGTGGATGATTTGTCCCTGCATGTCCGCTCTGGCGACAAATACTGGGAGGATCATAATGAACGGGAAATTTTTTGAACTGCCATTGGAAAAGCAGGAACAGATTATAAAAGCAGCATATGTGGTATTTGCCCATAACAATTACAAAAATGCGTCCACATCCAAGATCGCGGCTGCCGGTGACATATCAAAGTCCCTGTTGTTCCATTATTTCAAGAATAAAAAAGAGCTGTATTTATACCTCTGGGAGAATATCGACAGGATATCAAATGAGATAGAGCTGAAGTATTACAGGAAAACGTCAGATTTCTTTGAGGCCATGACCCGGAAGGTTCTGGCAAGGTGTGAGTTTATGAGAACGACCCCCGATGAATATTTATTTTCATTACAGGCCCTTTTTGCGGAAACCCCGGAAATCAGGGAGGCAACCGGGAAGTCATATAAAGAAGCATATGAAGATGCAGCGGGCAAGCTGCTGGGGTCCGTGGACCTTTCCGTGTTCCGACCGGGTATTGACGTGGGAATGCTGCTGGAGGAGATTGACAGCTATCTGTTTCACAGTCTCTGGCAGATGCTATCCGCCGGGAAACTGGATCCGGACGGCCTGGAAAGGGATTTTTTGAAACGGGTCGGCCAATGGAGAATTGCTTATTTGAAGTAGACTGCATTGCGGGGAGAAGAACAATGGATATCATTTTACTTGTGGGCATAATCATCTATCTTATTATAACGGCATATACAGGGTATGCAGCGATAGAAAAATTAAAAGGGAATGAGCTGTCAGAAGAAAAACGGATACAAAGATACCGGTTTTCCTTTCTGTGGAATGTGGTTTCCGGGGGTGTTATTATGTTACTTATTGTTATGGGACCGGCTGCCCTGGAGGAAACAGGCTTCCGACCGATCCGCTTTTTGCAGGGAAGCCATAGGTATCTGATGTTTGGAACATGGATTCTATGCGGCCTGCTGAGTGCGGTATTTATTTTTCAAATAGCTGTGTTTTTGATGAATCCGTCTTACAGGGGCTCTGTTTCGAAACAGATAGAGGAAAAAACACATTCAGGGAAAGTCTATGACCGTGTTGTAAACGGGCTTATTCCAAGAACCAGGCGGGAGAAAAGTTATTTTGTTGCAACGGCACTGGCAGCAGGTATCTGCGAAGAGATTGTATTCAGGGGATTTTTGTTGTATGTTTTGAGGAGAATTTTTCCGGAATTACCGCCGTTTCTTCTGGCAGCTTTGGCAGGTGTCTGCTTTGGGGCAGCCCATTTTTATCAAGGTATCAAAGGCGTGATAAAAACAGGGCTTCTGGGTATATTGTTCGGATTTTTGTATATCAGCACAGGTTCCTTGTATTTGTGTATGGCAGTTCATTTCCTGTTTGATATTTCAGCCGCATTTTATGTACTCTCGGAATCTCGCTGTGCCTGATTTTGTGAGATGATTTTTTGTCAGATGTGCACAAATTTATGAGGCGTACGTGGAGCGTACGTTGATTAAATTTGGGTGCATCTGGCGGAAAATCAGCCGCAAAAGCAGGCGCAGAGAGATTCCGAGAGTACATTTTTTATGTGAGGAGGACAAATACGAGGTTTGAAGCCGTGATTTTTGACCTGGATGGTACACTGCTTGATTTGATGGATGTCTGGGAGAAGATTGATATTTGTTTTCTACAGAAGCGTGGACTGCCGGTTCCGGCAGATTATGTGACTGAAATCTGTGCCCGCAGCTTTGAGGAAGCGGCGCAGAGATTAGGAGCAGCTCCTCAGCACTGTCTGGTCTTCGAGGATGTTCTGCCGGCTGTCAAAAGCGCAAAACAGGCCGGAATGCTGGTATGCGCTGTATATGACAAATATTCTGCCCGGTACAGGGTACAGATGGAGCAGGCGGCGGATTTTTACATAGCAGATTTCAGAGATGCCCCTTTACCAGATGCAGATTTCGAGGAAGAAAATGAAAAGGGGTGAACAGAAATTGAACATAGCAGGGGTTAAATTCGGGATAATCTTAATCATGACAGCCATATGTCTGGCGGGATGCACGAAAGAGGAAGCGTTTGTTGACAGCTATGATTCGGAAATAGCGGAACAGGTAACCAGTATTATGCAGGAATCCCAGAAGGGACGTTATAACTTGGAGAATTGTGAGGTTCTTGTTACGGAAGAAAGCAAAGAGGCTGGATTTTTGATTCGGAGAATGACATTCCAGGCAGACTGGAAACGGATCAGAGAACCGGAGGATGACCCGCTGATACAGGGAATGCTGCAGGCCAGGGATGAGCTGAAATCGCCTGGGGAGAAGGAGGCGGCAGGGAGGATCATTGATGGATATATCGTGGAAATGAATAGTGAACCGGAAACGGAAAAAATCGAAACAAAATTCGTTGCACAAATTTCTCTGGAAAACGAAACATGGGAACTGTTTTATCCGTTTGTACAGGAGGGAAAGGAAACGCTGCTTCCACTCCGGGAATATGCGGAAGAAAACTGGTTTGAAAATGCTGGAAAGCGGATGCAGGAGGGACGCAGGCGTTTGATTGCTGAAATCACAGGGGCAGATGAATAAGGACAATGAGTGATAAAGGAGCAGACTATGAATAAAGATTGGGGTACAGAAAGTAAAATTGGGATTATGTGTGCAACGGCCAGGGAACTTGTCCCATACCTGTCCGTTATGCGCTCAGGAAAACGGATGAATGTGCAATGCATTCGTTTCATGACGGCACAATAAAGGATATATGCACAACGGCAGTTTGTTCTGGCTGTGGAAAGATTAACGCATCCATTACGGCACAGCTTTTAATCGACAGATATGATGTGGATGCAATTAATGTACTCTCGGAATCTCTCTGCGCCTGCTTTTGCGGCTGATTTTCCGCCAGATGCACCCAAATTTAATCAACGTACGCTCCACGTACGCCTCATAAATTTGTGCACATCTGACAAAAAATCATCTCACAAAATCAGGCACAGCAAGATTCCGAGAGTACATATTATTTTTTCAGGAATAGCAGGCGGGATGAGAAGGAGCCGATTCATCCGGATGCACTGTGCATTGATATGGAAACTGCAGCCGTAGCCCATGTCTGTTATCTGAACAAGATTCCGTTTATTGCGATCCGTTCCATTTCCGATAATGATAAAGAGGCCGGGCAGGAGGCAATCAACAGGAATTATGATAAGGCAGTACAGCAGTCATATCAATTTGTTTCAGAAATGCTTGAGGGAATCAGATAGGAGAACGCCGCACGGAAGGGACAGGTGTTTTTCCAAAATGGTTATAAGGAAGCCTCTATATTAAAAGTTGCAGATGCCGGAGGAATATCAAAATCGTTGTTGTTCCATTACTTCTCAAAAGGAAAACTAAGAATTAATTTGACATCTTCTTTGAATCGGTCAACGGGTTTATACTGTTGTTAAGCCGTAATGGGCGGTTAAAGTGAAATATACAATCCTCTGTTTGTAGAACTGACTGTGACAAATATAATAGGGCAGAAAAGAAAAGCCGGCGGTACAGATAGACTATCTGTACTGCTAGCTTTTCTTTTACGGCTTTAGCCAGTTGAGGGCATTGGAGTTTTTCGTGTTCCGAAAAATGGAAATGCCCTCAACAGAGAACCATCCGCTATGCGGGTGCGCATCGTTTGTTATACAAAAAATCACCTTTCCGTTATAATAGGGGTGTTCAGGCCACTATTATAAAGAAAGGAAAGGTGATTTCATGGCAAAGCAAACAAATTCGCTCGCACATACGAAGTGGATGTGCAAATATCACATCGTCTTCACACCTAAGTAAGACGAAAAATAGTATATAATCAATACAAAGCTGATCTGCGGGATATATTAAAACAGCTATGTAGTTATAAAGGGGTAGAGATATTAGAAGGGAATCTTATGCCAGACCATGTACATATGCTGGTAAGCATACCACCGAAAATCAGCGTATCCTCGTTCATGGGATATCTGAAAGGGAAAAGTGCGCTCATGATGTTTGAAAGGCACGCAAACCTGAAATACAAATTTGGGAATCGTCATTTTTGGTCAGAGGGATATTATGTCAGTACGGTGGGATGGAATGAAGCCGCCATAAAGAAGTATATCCAGGATCAGGAAAAAGCGGACATCATGCAGGATAAGCTGAGTGTAAAGGAGTATGAAGACCCTTTTAAGGGTCAGGGCTGAGTAGTACAAACGCCCCTTAAGGGGCAGCGACGAGTCAAAAGCAATGTGGCTTGAACGGAGCCGTGGGAAGGCTGCGAAGGGCAGGCTTCCCACGGCCTTAAGAGAAAAGCCAGCGCCTTGAGGCGCAGCCAAGTAGGGCGGGCTTTCTATCTAATACTTCTGATAACTCGGAATTCCTGATAACCAATTTGCGAGATGCCAAGATGGTTTTATTTTTCAAAAGCAAAAGCAGACCTGATAAATTCAACAGGTCTGCTTTATGAATTTGGAACTATCTTAATTTTTCTCTTTATACTCGGAAATCAGTTCCTCCGTCAAATACTCATCGCTCATACAGTGCAGATCAGATACTCCTTCACTGATTAGACGATAAATGGTTGAGCGATAGAAGAAGCTCAGGGCATCATCCAAGGATAGGTTTTCTTTTTCCGAAAAGTGCTCGATAATTCGGGCATATTTTTTTTGCAGTAAAATAGGATTGGCGGTCAAATCTGTTCACTCCCCTCATAGTGCAGATACTCATCAAGAGCTTTCTGTGTTCGGAAACATATTTGTAAGTTGGGTTTTTCATAGCGCAGGCGGCGGATCGCTTCCCCTTTGTCAATCAGATTATCAAAGTAAAGCTCAACGGTATTAAACACCTTATCGTTGGCGACACCACCAATCACTATATCATAATCTGTTGTATCATTTCCGGTTCTACATTTCAAAATGAAGTCGAGCCATTCCTCAGAATAGCTTTCAAATTTTAAAATCTTGAGTTCCTGATAAGCCTTTTTATCAAAACTGTAACGAGAAACAATTCCGTTTTTGCCACGACGCTTGAATTTTTCACATCACTTTACTGCCTGTTCGTAAATAGGTGTTGTGTAAAAGCCACGTCCAAAATCGACATTTTCTCTGGAATGTAATAAGTCAGGAGTTTGAATCTCCGGATAGGAGCCATGATATAAAATCATAATTGGATACCCCTTTCTTCCATTAAGCTGATAATATCATCTACGATATAGTCTTTACTTTGGGTATGAAGCATCTCATACTCTGGTACGGTATAGCTACTCAAAATATCGCTTTTTTCAGTCAACGCATGATAAACTTCTTCGGCATTTTTTCCCAGCCTGATGGCAATATTTTCGATACAGAATACAGCAAATTCCAGCTCATCTGTATTTGTTATTTTAGAGTTATCTAACATGGTTGAAGCACCTCCCTGTTATTCGTAATCAAAATGGTTTGTATCGTCGTAATCTCCAAGATCGTCTTTCAGGAAATCTGATTTCCGGATGTACATGGGATTTACCAGCTCACCTTTTTCGTGCAGAAGGCTGAATTTATAGTCCAGCAGTGCTGCGGGAACGTAAAGCTGTTTTGCGGTTTCAAAGAAAGAGTATTCGGACAAAAGCTCTAATACTTCGCTGTCTTCTAAGAGTAACTCTGCTGCAAAGAAATTTGCTTCATCTTCTTCCAACGAGCTGCCGTCCAACACTTCCATTTCCTGAAATCCTTTCATCATGGCAATCTGAGCATGAAGCACAGCGTGTCCTAGAGCGTGTTTGAAAATTCATTCCTGGCATCTGCACGCGCCACTTCGCGGTATATTTGGGCCAAATTCACTTAACGCAGCCCGCTGCGCCGCGTTCATTTGGCCCAAATCTCCCACAAAGCGGCACGCACATCTGGCAGAAAGCATTTTTCAAACACGCTCTAGAGGGTTGGTGGTTATTTTTCTATCCACTATCTTATTTGACGCTTACGTATCAACGGCAACTCTATAATCTGATATGCCTTTTTTATCTCTCAGAGCGATGTATTTTTCCTACACGAAATATTTTTCCTCCTTTCCGAACTTTTCTCTTGATTTTGGTTCGGAAATCAGTTATGATACATTTACCAGATATATTAAAACCAAAAACATATGGCCTGTTTTGATTTCCTAACTTGTTTTTAGAATAACACGGATTTCAGAACTTATTAATGGTTTTTGTAAGGATTTCAAAACTTTTTTTCTTAGGAGTGATATAAATGTACGAAATTTATTGTAAGTTACGAGATTCAAATGGGCTAAAAGATGCCGATATCGTTAGGGAAACCGGAATTACAAAATCCACTTTTTCTGATTGGAAAAGTGGACGAAGCAACCCTAAGCAGGACAAGCTTCAAAAAATTGCTGATTTTTTTGGCGTTACTATAGACTACTTAACAACTGGAAAAGAACCTGCTTATAAAATGGAACCCACTCTTACAGCAAAAGACAAACGTGACATTACCAAAATTCTGGATCAAACCCGGGAACAACTCATGTCCCAGGAAGGTCTGATGTTTGACGGAAAACCGGCCAGCCCGGAAGCGATAGACTCTATTCTATCCGCTATGCAAATTGGAATGGAGATGGCAAAGAAAAAGAATAAGGAAAAATATACTCCGAAAAAATATAAAAAGGGCTGATCATTATGGCAATCAAGAAAAAGGCTGACGAGCTGGCCAGAAAATTTCAGACTCGTAATCCCTTTGAAATTATCCGGGGATTAAATGTCATACTGCTATTCGTTCCGCTGATTGACACCAGAGCCTTTTACCAGTATTTTAAGCGAAACAATATCATTTACATAGATGAAAACCTGCCGCGTCATGAGCAAATGTTTGAGTGTGCGCATGAAATGGGGCACATGTTCCTGCACAAAAAAGCCAACTTCATTTTCATGAACACAAGAACTGGTTTTAATACAAGCAGATTTGAAAAAGAAGCCGATACCTTTGCTATGGATTTACTTGTTGGGGATGACCTGATGGCTGAATATCGGGAATATAGTACAGATCAGCTTTCCAGACTGCTGGGATATGAGCAACGACTCATAGAATTGAGGATGAAAGATATGGGTAAATTAAGATAAGATTTAGCACTCACATTAATAATATAATATGCTTAACCGGGAGCCGGTAGGGGCGTATCGTTGGCCACCTCCATAATGGAAAGGAGCCAATCTGCCATGTATGTTACATATGATAGTCTTTTTACCTTTGTAATTATGCTTTGCGCAGTTATCACGCTAGTTTTAATACATAAAAAATAGCGCCCTCACCCGCAAAGTAGAGGCACTATTTTTTATCGCAACTTGAAAACCGAGGTGGCCAGCCTTACTCTGGCTTACCGGTTCCCCGTTAAGCATATTATATGCCAGATTGAATAATTTGTCAAATTAAGATTGCCGTACCTGAAATATATAGGTCTGTTATTCCGAAAAAAAAACGAAAGGGGGATGGATATCATGTCAGATTTTCTGATGAAACCCAAAATTGACTACGCCTTCAAAGAGATCATGATGGATGAAAAGGCCCGGATCGGCTTCCTGTCCGCTGTCTTAAATCTCAACCCGGCCGATATCCGCAAAACAGAACTGTTAAATACCAGCTTAAGGAAGCTGCACGAGGATGAAAAGCAGGGGATCGTGGATGTGCGGATCCTGATGAACAATAATACTGAAATTGATATCGAGATCCAGTTATCCATACTGAATGTATGGGCAGACCGCGCCCTGTTCTATCCGGCAAAGATGTATACAGACCAGATCAGGCCCGGACAGGATTACACGGTATTTAAAAAATGTGTCAGTATAAGCATCCTGGATTTTGTGCTGTTCCGTGAGGATCCTGAATTCTACTCCTGTTTCCACATCCGGGAAGATTCAAGGCAAACCCTTTACACGGACAAAATGGAATTCCATGTCCTGGAGCTTCCAAAGCTGCCTCCGGAATTAATAGATGGAAGCAGCGATATCCTGTTATGGGCAAAGTTTATTAATTCCGAGAGGAAGGAGGAATTTGACATGCTTGCTACAAAAAATCCATATATCGGCAGCGCATACGAGCACCTGCAGGTGATCAGCCAGGACAGAGAAAAACGGCGTGAATATGAAGCGCGTGAAAAAGCGATACGGGACTATAATCAGGGGATACTTGAAGCTGAACAGCGGGGACGTGAAGAAGGCAGAGCTGAGGGAGAGGCAGAAGCCAAAATACACGGGATCCGAATATTGATTACTGACAACATTGAAGAAAAAGTCCCCAAAGAGAAAACCCTTGCAAAATTACAGAAACACTACAATTTAACAGAAAGCCAGGCAGAAAAATATTATATCGAATTTGCAAAGAAGAACCTGTAATCTTCGTGTCAAATTCCAGTACGGCCAGATGTAACGATAACTAAGCTCGTTTATGATTTATTACAGAATGTAAAAACCGCCCCTGCGCCAACAGGAACGGTTCTTACATAGATTCTATACCTCTGGCAGTGTGCCGGAGATGATACAATCCCAATCACAAAAGAATTGTACCATCTCCCGCGCCTCCTGTCAAAGGTATGGCGTTATTTTTATACAAAAAAATAGGAAAGGATGGTACCAAAATGGCAAAGAAGAAAAAGAACGCCCTCCCATCCGGGAGCATCCGCGTACAGGTATACGATTATACCGACGCGGAAGGGAAGAAACACTACAAAAGCTTTACGGCCCCCACGAAAAAGCAGGCCCAGGCAAGGGCCGCAGACTGGAAGGCAAATAAAAACAAGGCCCAGGTCCCTGACGGGCAGTGGTATGTGAAGCAGCCAAAAACTTATGGCAGTTACCGGGAAATCGAATATCCAGATTTTGTAATAAAGAAGATATCTCATAGCCACTGTGAAGTCCAACACCCAGGTACACTATGTCCGCATATATAGCGGCGATTTTTTCAGCTATATCCATCAAAACTGTACCAATCCCCGGTTCCGGTATTTTTCTAAAACGCCAAAATCAACGATTTCCGGGTAGCCTTTTCCTCCAAATGCTCCCCACGCACTATTGGGATAAATATTTAATGTACTCTCGGAATCTCGCTGCGCCTGATTTTGTGAGATGATTTTTTGTCAGATGTGCACAAATTTATGAGGCGTACGTGGAGCGTACGTTGATTAAATTTGGGTGCATCTGGCGGAAAATCAGCCGCAAAAGCAGGCGCAGAGAGATTCCGAGAGTACATTTTATATAGCCAACTGGTTTTCCAGAATATTCTGCAACCAATGAAATTGCCTTCCCTGATTGTTGATCTCCCAATCTTTTTTGATATTTCTCAATGGTCGCATCCCATCCCTGTTCAATTTCAGCATCCGTAATTGCTTGTGCATCTATGCACTCCATATTACGAATAGTTATTTGTCCGTTAGAAAAATAAACCATATAAATGCACTCCAAACCGAAATCTAATTAAAACGTCCAAATATTTAATCCCTGCGGTTCAGGTAATTGTTCCCAAATATCTTTTGTCGGCGTTTCCGCCAAAAGACGTTTATGCGCATCATTCAACCATTGAATGTGCGCCTTTATATAATCCGAATGAATTTCCCTGTCTTTATCCATCACCTCTACAACAATTTGGAAATACAAAAATTCCTCGAAACTCGTTGCCCACAAATCGACATCCCCTGTGTCATGTCCATATACCACTATTTTAGGCTCCTGTTCCACATCTTCATATAAAAAACAATATTTATCGCCGGATATTCTATGCGCAAACGGAACAAGCCTGTATAGGGGATTGATGGATTGGCGTTCCGGATAAATTTTCAAGTCAAAGTTCAGACACTCGTACAACTCATCACAGGCACTTGGAAAGTTCTCAAAAGCAAACAGCCAGCAATCGCCCATCCCTTCTCCAAAAAAATCTCCCCGCCATACATAATTCATATCGTTTGCGATTTTATCTTCGATCCATTCCCTGGAGTGCCTTAAGTAATCCATCATCCCACTGCTATTGATCGTATGAAATAATTCCGGAAATTGGATCCCCAAACATATTTCCACATCCCTCAGTTCCATAAATTCACACCTCATAGTATCTTGAAATTTTACACAAAATCATACCAAAGGGCATACCGTAATTCACGCTCTAGTATAAGCCAATTTAAATAACTTTACATTATTGTCCGGAAAAACACAAGTATCGTGGTAGTCTGTAAAATCTATAATGCATAGAGTTATTTGAATCGAGCTATACTAGAGCGTGTTTGAAAAATCATTCCCGCCATCTGCACGCCCCACTTCGCGGTATATTTGTGCCAAATTCACTTAACGCAGCCCACTACGCCGCGTTCATTTGGCACAAATCTCCCACAAAGTGGCACGCACAGCTACCAGAAAGCAATTTTCAAACACGCTCTAGGGCACTTCGTGCCACAAGATATAGTTTGTCTGTGATACCACTATCATAACAGCCAATTCTCACAGAAATGTCACAGGCCGACGGTTTATACTCAGGTTCCTTTGCCTTCTTGGAAAAAGTCCTGTACTGTTTCCCTGCTTCATCTGCAAGTGGAAAGCTATCTTGCAAAATACCTGTTATACTCTCTAAATAACAGATTTCTTCGCTTATTGCCCTGCTTGTGATACAGATCATGATATTTATCAACTACTGATACACTGCAAAACCCTTTATGTACCAACAATTCATACTTTTTTTGTGAAAAAGGATATTCCTCAACTACCCATTCAGCGTCTTCGTTATTTTTAATAATGACCTCGCCCCAATAAACAGACATCATGCTTTCAAAGTCTTCTTGTGTTGATCCTGCCTTATCAAATGATTGTTTCTCATATAAATTAAAATACCAATTTTCTAATTTTTTCAGGCTTTCAATCGTATAGTCAGGAAAAAACGCGGACGCTTGCGTACTAATTGCCTTCAATCTGTTCAGCAAATCGTCTTTATATGAAATATAATAATCTTCAGCCTCGGATTGATCACGAAATTCTCTTAAAGATTCCCCATATTTAACGGCTATATTTAAGCTATGCTTTGACATCTTGTTCGCCCCCTTCTGTTCCGCCATCCGCACTCAGCTGCTTAATCGTATTCCTCGCAGATAAATTTGAAATCCTCAGTCCTGCGCAAGGCTGGCAAGGCGTACTTCTCGATGTGCTTTGACATAATTTCCACTGCATATTGGAAGTTCGCTGACGGATGGCCCTCGGCACAGCGCACCATGGTAATCAGCATCTCATTGTCACCCTCAATGTATTCAGACGGATAGTTGCCGGAGCAGTCACATGAATCCTCATCATGGTATTTCTGTCTGACCGCCTCCATCTGCGCTACGGCGCCGATCATCGCATGATAATCGATTGTTTCCGAATCAATGTAAAAATCAACGAAAAGCCTTGCCACAACATCCTTGCATTGCTGGATCTGCTCAATGATGGCGTTTGCGTTTCGGATTGCAAATCTCCGGATTTTCTTCCTGGCATCTTCCTCATCTTCATAGCGGATATACAAAAGTGTTTCGTGACCGTTCAGCACAGCCGTAATCTTCAGAAGCTCTCCGTCCTCCCCATAGCAGGCGCGCAGCGTCCGAAAAATGTCTTTCTCCGGCACGCTGTACAGCGTCATCCCACGCCAGTCCTGCCCAACAGGGATATCATAGGTGAGCATTTGATACTGTGTGTCATAGTCAAAGAAGATTGCGTCCTCACCATCGGCGTCCTGATAAAAATCAAAAACGCTGTACACGCCCTCTTTGCAGGTAAGCGGAATGCTGTGTAATTCTGACATTTGGGTCTCCTCCCCTTATCAAATCCTGATCTATAAAACTCGTTGAGCTACAACCACAGTGTAGTTATCCGTGTCGTATGTAATCCCCGTTTCTTTAAAATTGTTTTTATGCCAAAAATGCTCTGCCTGGGGATTGCCTTTCACCCAGCCAAGCCGTATGCTCGAAAGCCTGATGTCGGCCAGATAGCGGCACAGATCGTCAATAATGCTGCTTCCAATGCCAGCATTTTGAATCGATGCCGCTGTCATAAAAAAGCCTATGAAAGCAGTTTTTTCATCAGGGTATGCCATAATAAAATCCATTACAGCAATCAATTCTTCCTCTTTGTAGTACCCTACATAATATTTGTCGCATATTTCTTTATTTGGAGGCAAGGCTTTCATATCATCAAGAATACTCTGTTCTGTCACAAATGGCGGACAGTATTGGTAATACAAACCATTTTTACTGCACAGTAAATATATATCCGCGACATCCGCTTTCTCCATGCGGCGTACAGTATAATCGTTAGAGAAAAAAGATATATCCATTTGTGTTACCTCCTTCAAACCGGAAGTTGAGCTTTTATATATTTACATCGAATACCGCCTTTATTTGCCCATCCTCTGTGAAAAACTCTATTTCAAACCAAAAATCCAACTCTTCTCCAAAACTCATTGGTCTGTAACACACCACATCACTATTATCCGTTTCAAGCCTTGCTTCGTCCGTATCATCTATATCTTCCATACAGGATTTTTGGAAATGGTCTACCACAAACTCTTTATCTTCATATTCTTCCCACATAGCAAATTGTTCAACCAACCACTTCCCAAATCCCAGGCAGGCATTTTCTGATGTCGGTTCTGCGTCAATAAAAGCGGCCCATGAAAGTTTTGGTGGAATGCTGGATACAAGTTTTGCGTATTCTTTGTCTGCAATCGTATCTACCATCAACTTAATCAATTCCTGTGCTTTTGTCTTAAACCCCGATTCTACCATTTTATCTCTCCTCCTAAATTCAGATAGTTTGAGATACGATTCACAATTCTTTTGCCAGACATAGTGTCAGCTCATCATCATTCCTGCAAACAGCATCTGTTTCACATACTTTTTCTTTATAATACACCCCTTTTCCATCAGGAATATAGCCTCTTTTTATATAGAATCTCTGGGCAGGTCCGTAGTCGCTGTTTAAGCATACATCCAGATATATTTTATTGCAATGCTGTTTTGCAATGTTTTCTGCTGCATCCAATAACATAGTAGCTATTTTCTTCCTCCGGTACTTTTCGAATACAATCAAATCTACCACACCTGGAATATTTTGGCCGGCCAGTCCGTCCTCATACTCCAGCCGTCCAATGCGGTCGGAGCAATCGTCCATCAGTTTCTCCCCCACCTTATCATAGATATTGTCGTCAGCGCTGTAAATGGTGTCCGCCCGTTGGAGCCACCGCTGGGCTTTATGTAGGTCGCCCGCATCCATAGCGGCCACGCCCACCTCATAATAGGTTCTGGACACCCCAGCCCTTTTTTCTTTGGAGCTCAGCCAACCGCTTCTCCGGGGCCTTATCCTCTTTTTTTCCAAATCCAAACACAAAAATCATCTCCTGTTGTATTTTGTTGGAGCGAAATAATCATGCCATTTTAAACTCTCTGATTTATTTTCCCCTGCTTTATAAAAAACTTCGATTTCTCTGTGATTCTGCTATCATAACAGCCAATTGTCACAGAAATGTCACAAGCGCAAGTTTTCTTAAAAATTTTACCCAGGAGAGCATTTGTCAAGGGGGATTTCGCCCAAAAGATGAAATCCCCCGAAAAACTAAAATGATTCGCACTAAGTTCTTTTCAGTCACAGTCGATATGTAGAAGGTATTTCCCGCAGTGGAGGCACCGAAACAGGTAGCCAACCGTACTGCCGTCCTTTGTCAAGTCGGTGAAAATTTCTTCATACCAGTCATCGAGCAGGGTTTCACGAACCTCATCCACCAAGCCCATTTCCTCAAGCTCCGCATAGCCCACCGTGCCCAGATAGGCGCAGAAGTCGCCGCAGTGGGCGCGCCAATACTCTTGTTGCCAGCCGCAGTAGCCGGGGGTGCGGTGAACCAATTCGTCCAGTTTGTTGGGGCTGTCCACCTCGTCAGTGGATTCACTATCCTGAAATTCGCCGCTATACTTCTCCGCCGCCGCACCGCTGGCGATACAGTGGGGGCACAGGTAATTCACTTCATCCTTAGAATAGAAAGGCCCCGCGTAGATGATAGAGGTCTCCTGGCCGCAGCAGGGGCAGAAAACCGGCTCGTCCATTCTGCAAAAAGTCCCAGTGGCGAATGGATCAGGGTGGTATTTGAAAAAAGGCAGGTCTGCGCTCATAGAAATCTCCTTTCAGCTTTACAAATCCCAGTTTGTCGTTGCTTTATTATATATCCGTTTTTCCAAAAATGAAAGCGATTTCTTATACTTCCTGTTCATTAAAACGAAACTTGAACAGGGCAGCGGCAAGTACCTCATTGGTGAGGATAGCTGTCTGACCACCTCTTTCAACGAGGGACGACACAGAGCCGCCAGCAAAGCGGCAAAGGTACATTCAGGCAACTTACTTACATCGCACGCAAAAAGGTGTGGTATAATTTTTTTGAAAAACTTTTGGATTTGATGTAATATTTTCCGCTGAAACCGTAGTAAACAGATGAAGCCGGAAAGGAGGCGGTGTGATGATAGAAGATGAAAAAATCATTGAAATGTTTTTTGGGCGTTCAGAACAGGGCATACGGGAGCTGGATATAAAATACGGTAAGGTTTGCCACAAGCTATCGTATAACATTGTAAACAGCAGGCAGGACGCGGAGGAATGCGTTAATGACGCTTACTTAGGGGCGTGGAACGCAATCCCTCCAGCAAAGCCAAACCCGCTTTTGACCTATATCTGTAAGATCGTTCGGAACATTTCACTGAAAATCTATTACAGAAAGGAAGCAGCCAAACGAAACAGCACTTACACGATTGCTATGGAGGAGATCGAAGCCTGTATAGCAGACCCGAACACAGTGGAAGCCGAAGTGGAAGCCAGAGAGTTAGCCCGTATCATTGAAAGTTTTCTGGACACGCTGACTGTTGAAAACCGCGTTATCTTCATGCGCCGCTATTGGTTTTCCGATAGCTGTAAGGACATAGCCGAGTTTGTAGGGCTTACGGAGAAAAATATCTCTGTCCGGCTGGCTCGTATCCGTCAGAAAATGAAAAGCTATTTAGCAGAAAGAGAGGTATTCGTATGAACTCAAAGAAGTTTTCCGAAGCCATGAGCGAGCTTGACAGCAAGTATGTTGATGAAGCTATCAACTACAAAAAGAAAAGCAAAAAGCCCATTTGGATCAAGTGGGGAGCGATCGCGGCTTGTTTATGCCTTGTAGTCACTGGAATTGCCGTAAGCCAAATCCCCAATGTTTTCCCCGACCACGGTGCAGGCATTGACCCAGGAGGAACGCATCCCGACGGGATAGACCCTGTAATTGCGTCCATAGCAGTATATCCCGCCACAGAAAGTATTGAAGATGTCGCAAACGCTACGGTTGAAAGTATTGCGGAAGTGGACGCTTATGGCTTTGATACTTTGGGCGAATATTTACCAGCTTCTCTGCCGGATGGGTATCATTTTGGGAAAGCAGATGTTTATGAAACCACAATGAAAGATGGTACGGTATATTATATGCTCCGTGTGCAATATACCACAGGTTATGGTATTCCACAGGAAATCTCAGGAGAGGAAGTTGCTCCTGACCCCAATACTCTTGGCAATAGTTTGGTGGTCTTTATCATGAATTATAAACCAGAAGTGAAAAGAGAAATTTACGAACCAACAGATATTACAGAAAGCAAACTTGAAGAAATTGGTGGTCTTACTTTCCATATTTCTTATGGCGACATCTATGTTGGGATTTCTCCCGATACAGCAGCTACCGACGATATTCTTGTAGTGGTAGATTCCATAAAGTAAAAGAACCATGACCAAAGGGCAGCCGAGAAAATCGGTTGCCCTTTTCCATTCATCCATGAGGCAGAAATACGGAAAAAGTTGAGCCATCCCCCACCTTCGAAGCCATACAGGCGCGGTTGATGGAAAGTCTGCCGGCATTCACTTTTTCAGCCCTTCAATCCACATATAGCCCATGCCATAGACAGTTTTGATATATTGCAGACCGTTTATTTCAATCTTTCCACGGATACGGCTGATCACAACGGTCAAGGCGTGTTCATCCACAAAGTTTTCGTCTGCGTCCCACAGTTTTTCAAGAAGTACCTGTCTTGTCAAAACGATCTGCGGATTTTTCACCAACACCTTTAGCAAGCGGTATTCCATTGGCGTGAAAATAATCGGTTCACCCGCTAGAGCGTGTTTGAAAATTCATTCCTGGCATCTGCACGCGCCACTTCGCGGTATATTTGGGCCAAATTCACTTAACGCAGCCCACTGCGCCGCGTTCATTTGGCCCAAATCTCCCACAAAGTGGCACGCACAGCTACCAGAAAGCAATTTTCAAACACGCTCTAGGAAAAGAGCCACTCCAATCAACAGGAGAAACCACCCAATCCCCGTAAACCCGATTCGGGCAGAACGTTTCAGACGGAGAATGAACTGCTGCTGAAGAGCAGAAGACCTCACCGGTTCCGGCTCAGGGCTGGCCTCAGCCGGGGAATGCCAGATGTCGGGCGCATAGACAATGGGAACCTCCTTCTGGAGCAGCCAAAGGAACATCAGGTCTGCATGTTCCATACTGCCCGCAAATTTAGCCAGTATCTGATAGTCCCTGCCATAGAGTACATTACACCCATTCCCTGGTCCCAGCGCCACACCGGCGATATCACGGACGGAAAATTCGCGGTCTTTACGGAACCGTCTCCTCCACCGGAGGATGCTGCCCTCCACGATGATCCGGCTCCCCGGCGCAAAGCGGCTGTGTACTGCAAAGTACGCTGGTGGGTTGACCGCGGGAAGCTTTTCCGGGAGCAGGTTGTAGGAATACCTGACCCCAAAATGCAAGCTCGCTTTTCTGATCAAAACCAAAGATTTTACCCTTATGGATCTGATATAAATTAAGCCGTCAGAACGTTTATCTGACGGCTTAATTGCGGTGCTGTCATACTCAAAGTTCAGAAAGAACCCTTTCCAAAGAGGTGCTTTTTTACGCCTCTTAGGAACTGTCAAGAAATAACTTTTCATATTGCTTGTCTTTTTCTCCGATAGTACCACTCAAAAATCAGTTACATAGCCCACTATGCGCCTGATTTTTGAGTGGCACTCTCGAAGAAAAATCCTGCGCACTATTGAAAAGTTATTTCTTAACAGTTCCTTACCGTATAATCCGGCTTTTCATCGCCTGCCAGCCCAAAGAAAGAAGACCGTGCCTGTCTCTGCGGCATGGTCTTTTCTTTCCACAACCGGTCTATGCTGCAGATGTATGGACGAGAACCACGGAGATTATGAAGGACGTCTATAACCAGATCGTACGGATCTCCACCGCGGCTGCTATCGTCACCGCTTCGGTGGCCCTGCTGATGATGAACTTCTCCCGCTCCGGCCGCACGGTGGATGAAAGCCGCGCATGGCTGAAACGCATCTGCATCACCTGGGCGATGTTAAACGGCCTGGGGTTCATCGTGGCCTACATCACCCCGTTCTTTGCGTATGGCAAATGGAGTGGCTGACGCCGGAAAGGAGTGATCGTTTATGGGTATTTTAGACAGCATTGTAGAGTGGATCGCCGAACAGGTGATGAACGGCCTTGACCCTATAACCACTTCGGTCTGGGGGCCGGCATTGAGGCGGAGGAGCCGGTGCGCCTGAGCATCCGATCCGTCCTCTTCATCCTGCTGGCCTATTTCTCGAACGGGATTGTGGATACTGTCTTAAAGATTGGCGGAACCCCGTACCACTGGATCATGGACTCCGACCTGCCCGCTTTGAGTTTCGCGGACTTTAATTCCGTGATGTTAGCCATCATCGGTGTCTGTGCCAACGGTGCGGTGGCGCCGGATGTTCAGCGGGCAGGTGTTTCTTCTGCTCATGAACGCCTGATGCCTGCGGCTGCTCACAAGCATGGTCGGGGCGTTCATCGCAACCCCGCTCTCACTGTGAGAAAAACAGAAAGGAATGACAATAAACCATGTAAAAATATAAAAAGGTACTTACCGCGGCCTTTCTGATGGCGCTCATCCTCTGCCTGTCCTGCCAGACGCCGGGGATAAGCAGGTATCCAACGATGCCCCCGCTGATGATGCCCAAAGGGATGGAAAAAAATGACAGCTTCCTGCTTTCCTTACGCATAAGATTTCATTTCCCGAAAAATAATCTTCAAGAAGCGGCCGGCTTGACACGTTCATCGGATCTGCGTCTATGCGTCTGGCTCTATGATGATATTCATTTTTCATCGGCGGTTTTTTCTATTACGATTGACGAACCTTTTGATTCATCGCCATTCAGCCACTGCCATTGTTCTGATAGTTCTATTCTGCCATCACTTAAAATCTGTGGTACACTGTGACATTTCCCAATTCTTATCTGGTCACTCAAATTAATATGCTGATAATAAAAATCTATTTCTCCATTCAAAGCAACCGTTCCAACTATACTCCCTTTTTTTATTTCCCCGCCATAGTAATCCGCCCATAAAATATTCTCATTTTGATGATATAAAAAAAGCGTTTGATTATCCACTTCACCATTTTCAGTATTCATCTTTGGTATAAAGTATTTTCCATCATAAAAAATATCTGTATTAGGAACTGCTATACGTTTCTCCATTACTTCATAAACTAACCTTGTATTTCTATTGATAAGTAATTCTTCATGCTTTAAGGTTTTATATCCCCTGTGTTCATAAAAACAGGCTGCCGCAAGAGAAGCATCTAAGTAAATAATAGTGTTATTAAGAGATATTTCTTTTTCAAGGCATTGCATAATATAACTGCCATATCCTTTTTTCTGAAAATCAGAAACAACAAACAGTCTTGATATGTGATTTTCCTTGAAGCTGCCTGTTCCCACTAAACAATCACCCGATAACAAAACTCTTACAAAACCATTTTCTATATCTGTGGCAATGTTTTCCTTTGAATGAAGCCCGCAAAAAAATTCAACTACTTCTTGAGGATAATATAAAGGATAGATAGCGTTAATCGTGTTCTGTACCAATTGATAAATTTGTTCAGTGTTTTCTTTTTTTGCTATTTCGTATTTCATTAACACACCTCCATTAGCCGATTTTGTCTGCGCATAGTGTAACTTGTAAATTTACTGCATTTATTAAACTTTCCCGTTTGCACTTGGGGCAAAAAAGCGGAAAAATTTCCGCCTTTGGCTTCTTATACTTCGGGAGCCTGCCCCGGACATAAGCGCTGAAGGTCTCATTCATCTGGCGCTGGCTCTCCGCCGCAATGATGTCAAACACGATGCTGGATTTTCCGGATCCGGGGCCCCGGTAAATACAACGAGTTTTCTTTTGGTATCTTTAAGGAAATGTTTTTCAGATTGTTCTGGCATAAACCTTTTATTCCTTGTGGCCCTGCCCCTGTAATATAGTTAATAATGATGATAATATCATTCTTTCCATCATCATTTATATCCCGAAAAGCAACTGCACCAACACTGTCAAATAACTCTACATCACCTTTTGTACTATTTGGAAATTTATATAATGTCTGTTCATCCCTGACAAGAAAAAACGAAATATCCTCATACGGTCAGGTTGGCGGTCTGCAAGATACAAATGTAACTGCTTCCCAACCATCTAATGTAACATCAAACGACTGCTCCGGTATTATATACGTATTTATTGTCTGTATACTGGGGTTAAAAAGAGGTATAAATACAGCTCTTTTTTATTCTGAAAATAATGGAACAGCAGGGACTTTGATATTCCTCCGGCATCCGCAATCCTGGACATGGATGCGTTTTTGTAATTGTCATGGGCAAATACTATGTATGCTGCTTTTATGATTCGTTCCTGCTTTTCCAATGGCAGTTCAAAAAATTGCCTGTTCATTATGGTCCTCCCGGCACTTGTCTGGCCAATCATCCATTTCGAATTCTGCTTAGTAAACCATTTTAGATAGAAGTATTGCCCTGCGAACTATATCCGTGCCCGAAAATCTTTCCGGGTATTCTTCGGCTGGATGCTGTTATACTTATGACACGCAATCAGAAGACGAAAGGTGACCTTTTTGCAAAATTTTTTAAGGCATGCCTTTTTTATGAAAGAAATACAGGAAATAAAGGTTTTATTTAAGAAAAACTGCCCTCTCCTGACAAGGGGGGTCTCCTTATCAAAAGAGGGCAGGCAATGGCTCAGGCCACTTTTACAATACAAATCTGGGTTGCTTTCAGTCCGCTGTCGGAAGAACTTCCCCATACCCGAATGAACTGGCCGGATGCCAGGTCTGCCGCTGTTGCCTCTGACATTTCAGATCTGGCCCCTCCATCATAGATCGTTTGTATAGCAAACAGGGTATTTTCATCGTATGTAACCGCAACCTTGTTAAACTCAGAATCATCCCCGTTTCCGGGAACCGCTATGATATCACCGCCATTATCCGACTTTGCTGTAATGGCCTCTACCACGGTAAGCTGCCCATCCTTCAGCTCTTTGATATCCCCTTCCAGATTGGGATTACTGTCCCCCCATTCTGCAGATGCGCCAGACGTACTTTGACTTTGTGCTGCCTGCTGTTCTTTCTGTGTGCTGTCTGTTCCCTGGCTGCTGCTTTCACCGGATTGCGGTTCCGGTGATGCTTCCGGTGGCTCCGGTTCATTCCCGGTGCCGGTTCCTTCTGCATCCGCTTCCGGTTCCGGAGCAGAAACATCGTCCTCTGTATCATCCTCCGGGCTCGGCTCGCCCTGAACCACCTGTGATTCCTGGGCATCTGATGCCTCCTCCGTCTTTCCACAGGCACATACCGCAAGGCTCAAGATGAACAGCACCCCTGTCAATAAGAGCATTTTTCCTGCTTTCTTTTTCATGTTGTTCTCCTCTCATATAAAATTCAATCCACAGCTTATCCAGCATTTCTGTGGAGTTTTGTCCATTCTATCAGAGCAGTCTCTAAAAAGCCTCTAAAACATCTTAAAAAAGAATGAACTTAATTTATTATTGCTCCATTGACCGATTTTGAGAAGACGTTTGTTTTCAGCCCTTCCCAAAATCGGTCAATAGCAGTAAAATTGACAGAAGAGGATAAAATCAGAAACCATAGTGCAGGGATGCGGTCATTACTTCAATTTTGAAAGGGAAAAAATATGATAGGTATCTATTTAAGCGGTACGGGAAACACAGAACATTGCATCAAAAAGCTGCTTTTTTTACTGGATAAAACTGCGCAGGCAGTTCCGATGGAGCAGAAAGATGCAGGACATTTGCTGCCACCCCATGACTTTATTATTTTCGCATATCCCATTCAGTTTTCAAATATCCCTGTCATGGTAAGGGATTTCATCAAAAGCCACCAGAATCTCTGGAAACATAAAAAAGTACTCTGTGTTGCCACTATGGGACTGTTCAGCGGAGACGGCGCGGGCTGTGCGGCACGGCTGTTGAAAAAATATGGTGCAGAAATCGTCGGCGGATTACATATCTGTATGCCCGATTCCGTTTGTGATGTTAAGCTGCTGAAAAGGTCTCCTGAACAGAACCTGAAAATCATCCGGGCGGCTGACAGAAAGATTGAAAAATGCGCTGAAGGAATCCGAAACGGCATTTATCCCAAGGACGGTTTGTTTTTTTATGACAGGATTGCAGGATTGCTCGGCCAACGCTTATGGTACTGCCGCAAAACAAAGAACTACTCAGACAAACTCAAGATCAGTAATGCCTGTACAGGCTGTGGACTGTGTACCCGGGTTTGTCCGATGGAAAACCTTACCATGGAAGACGGCAAAGCAGCAGCCGGAAAGCACTGCACTATGTGCTACCGATGTATCAGTTTATGCCCGGCAAAGGCAATTACGTTACTGGGATGCGCTGTTATCGAACAATGCCGCTATGACAGATATATGTACTCTCGGAATCTCTCTGCGCCTGCTTTTCCGCCAGATGCACCCCAATTTAATCAACGTACGCTCCACGTACGCCTCATAAATTTGTGCGCATCTAAAATCATCTCACAAAATCAGGCACAGCGAGATTCCGAGAGTACATATATGTGAAAAGGAGATGACCAACAAATCAATGAAAACCGATAGATGCAAAAAAGAGTCCTTCATTGTAATAGGAAAAGAAGGGGCAACAACGGACGGAGCAGACTTTATCCAAAAGCTATGGGATGATGCGAATTCCCACTTTAGGGAAGTTGAACATTTGGCAAAGAAAGATGAGAATGGAAACATCCGCGGAATATGGGGCGCGATGTCTGACTTCTCCCGTTCCTTCCAGCCCTGCTGTCCCAGAAATCCCTTTCAAAAGAGGAACTGGAAGAGTTAAAGCAAATGATCAATGAAATGGAGTAAGCCTATGAACCTATTGCGGATGAGCCTTTCGGCTTCCTTTCTGATTCTGGCTGTCATTGCGTTTCGGAAGTTTTTTTCTTCCAAAATGCCCAGAACCGTTTTTTTGTTTCTCTGGATGCTTGCCTGGTGTAAGCTGATGATTCCCATACCAACCGGATTCTCTGTACCAGTGACTAACGGTTGGTTCGAAAAAATGCCGGATATCACCACAGCCTTGTCCATTCCGCCAGCAGTCTGGCAGACAGCGGGGACAAAGCCGGATTTTCCATGGATGATCTTAAAAATCCTCTGGTCTTGCGGCGCTCTGGCTTTCAGCCTGTATTTAGGCTGTCACCATGTTGTCAACCTGAAGAAATACCGCGCGGCAATTCCTTTAAAGGAATCTTCCTGGATTCTCATCTGGCTGAAACAGAAATGTTTCTTACGCGGAATTACCGTTGGGATTTCGGACGAGATTGATTCCCCCTTAACCTACCGTATCCTTTTTCCGGTAATCCTGCTTCCAAAACAGACGGACTGGAAGGACAAGGAGAGTATAAAACTGATCCTGGAACATGAAGCGGCTCATATCCGGCATCTGGACACGCTGAAAAAGCTGTGCCTGGCCGCGGCCTGGGTCTGCCACTGGTTCAACCCTTTGGTATGGCTTATGGTTGCCTTTGCCGGCCGGGACATGGAACTGGCCTGTGATGAAGCGGTGATTCGGGCCGCGGGAAGGGATAAACGAAAAACTTATGCCAGTTTACTGGTTGAGCTGGAGGCAAAGAGGGCCGGGATCGATTTTCTGGCCTCCGGTTTGGGACAAAGCCTTATGAAAGAGCGTATCAATCATCTCATTCACATGAAAGAAAAAAATTCCTTTACGGGAATTATGCTGACTATCGCTGCCATCATAAGCTGCGTCGCGGTCTACGGCGCCGTGCCTTCCGGCGCTTTTTCTATGAAATTCCTGAAGAATGACCCGACCCTTGGAGGGATATTTGAACTGTACTCGGTGGAAGAGTATCAAAGGATTGTAGATACTGTAAAAGAGGACAGAGGGGAGGGAGATCCGGATGCCTTAGCTATGGAACGGGATCTGGAGCGTCTGAAAGCTGACAACGGAAAAGGAGAATTTGTCATTTATAAAGGGGCGTTTCTTATGGAAACCGAAACACTCATGATCGCTTTCAACCCAACCATTGTCATGCGGCCGGAGCTTGTAAACCGGAATACACCTCTGACTGCTGAAACTTACCAGAATGATATAAAAGATGTGACAGAGATACTGGAAGACGCGGTGGCAGACGGATTTTTAACAGCAACCCAGAAAAAGAAAGTGTTGGACAAAATGGAGGAGAATCTGGCCGGACTGGAATAAGCGCAAAAAATGATCTTCCATTTTGAGGCCGCCGGCCCTCTGCGCACTCCCAAATGAACAAAACGCGGATGCGCAAGCAGACGCAGGAGCGCGTAAGCACGGGTTTTGCGAATGTGGGAGTCAGGTTGGATGCTCCACGGAGCGTCCAACCGCACAGGTGGAAATATTTTTCAGTAAACCAGGGAGGATACAGGTTTTGGAAGTGCAGAACCAATGTAAGAATGTTACACCAAGGCCATGAAAACCAGATCCAAAAAGCTTATGAAATACTGAAAGCAGGAGCTTCAAACGCTGCCCCCGTCGGGCCATGTGATTATAGTCCATGCCAGTTTAGGTTTATTGATAAATTTGGCGTGTGCTGGTGTCTTTTTGTATGAGGGAACAATGGATAACAGATGGCTCTCTCCAATGGTCTGTGATAATCTTTATCTTCCAATCCGATACTGATACTCCGGGATATTAGAAATTCCGTTATCCAGTATCTGGTTCTCCAGATACTGGATATCTCCGTTTTCTGAGAGCCTTACTGTAAGTTCATGGGTTATGACCGCATCATTGCACAAAATCATCTGGCATACCGCATCCACAGTCAGCGTGAATGTCCCATCTCCATTTTCTCTGATCTGTGTCACTTCGGGGACAGAAGTGCCAAAGAAATTGGGTGCGTAATTTCCACACCCCAGCCTCTCCCATGGATAGCTTTGATGCTCTTCATCGAACATCGCCCACTCCCGCAGATCTTCCCGGGAAACCGGAAGATAGTCCATAATGGTATCTTCAAACTCTTCTGCCGGTATCCCGTCCGGATATTGTTCCGGTTCAAACCGCCTGCCATACTTCATCCCATAAAAATATTCATAAGCCCCGTTATAATCCAGTTCTTTCAGGTTCTCCACATCCCAGTTAGAACATAACAGGTTATTTCCCTGGTATCCCAAAGGAATCACACAGTTTTCGGACATTTCACGGCATTCCTCTGACAGGGGCCTTACTCTGATCAGGCGGCTTCCGTCAATCATCTCCGATACTTCAGGAGGTTCCGGCACACATAATTCATACCCCAAATACCCTTTTTCTGTATACCTCCACTCTTTTATCCTTGTATTGGAAATGTATGTGAACATCGGTGTGCCACCTCTTCCCCACGTCATATTTGCTGCCAGTACATACAGATTTTTTCCGTCATACTTATATTGAAGCCTTCCGATTCCTCCATCTCCATGAACTATGTACAGCAGTACGGTTCCAGCCTTTCCCCTTCCGGCAGCCAGCAAAAAATGCTCCATTTCCTCCCAGTTCTCCATATCCGAATACAGCCCGCTTCCCGTGACGGGCATACCCAGGGTCTTTATCTTCTCTTTCATCTGAGCCATCACTTCCTCTGATAACACTACATTTGAAGCTTCATCTTTGTCCGCCGCCCGGTAAATCTCCGCAGTCAGCTCCAATGCAGCCCTTAAGTCCGTTTCGGCTTCTCTCCTTTCATCTTCCTCAATTGGAAGATCATACCCCTTTTCCCAATGTTCTCTTATGTTAGTATCTTCTTCGTCCTCTGCCAAAAGAAGTTCCCCTCTGCCATCCCCGGCATCGGACAGGAGAAAATCTGCCGGTTCTTTCCTCCCACAGGCACACAGAAATCCGGCCAACATTATGATTACGATCAAACTATATTTTTTTCTGTTCTTCATGGAAATCCTCTCTTTATCTGATTCGGTATACGGCAGGAATATCCGGTTTCCTTTTTTCAATGGAATTGGACAGATAACGGAATGTCCCATCATCAAAGGGAAGGACCGTTATCGTATTTATAGGAATAGATGAAATATCCCTTTTCCGTCAGCCTGATCTCTGCAATGTCACTGACAGAAAAGTAAGCGGATCAATATCTTCCTGCGGCAGTTGAAGTTTTAACAATTGGCCCTTAATTTTTTCCACTTTTTATTCATTTCGGCATCCTTTCTCTAATTTTCTATGGCAATCGGATTATGCGCCGATAACAAAAGTAATTTTTCGACAAACCAAGATGGCGTTCATTGACCGGATTGCGATAAAAGGCAGTATAACAAGGCAGGACATATATTGCCCCATCGCCGCCGCAAAGGGAACATCCGCCATCCCCGCCTTTTGTATAGGATGTATTGTCAATGATTTCATTTTTATATGAATCGTATGCCATAAACAGCCCCAGCATATTCGGCTGATCCAATATTGCATTTTCCTCGGTGCTTCCGACAGCGCCCACATTATAAATTTCTCTCAGCACATCACACAGTGTATCGCCCCACCAGAACAATGTGCGTGTGCCGCCGTTACAAAGATATTCCCATTCATCTTCTGTCGGCAGCGTAAAAGGACCTTCTTTCAATGAGAGGACAGCCTGCTCCAGAGATGGCGCATCCTCGTCCAGCTGGCGGCTGTCCGCCTCTACAATCATATCTCCAATATCAGCAGTACGCAGCGGCGACAGGCAACGGGACAGATGTTCGTTCCATTTTGCCAGGAATCCCTCCCAGCTTGCGTAACCCTTTTCTTCTATGTCTTTGTTCATCTGCTCTAATTCTTCTGCCAGTTCCGCACGCAATTCATCGGCTTTCACAGAATCGCCGTTTTCTTCTGCTTCGTCGATCTGTTCCTGATAGTCACCTTTTAAATTTTCCATTTCTTCCTCATAGTAATACTCGTGACCGGAAGAAAATTCTTTCAGCAGGCCCTCTAATACGCCATCTCCCAGAGGACACCTGCCCGTATCCCATCCTAAAGTGACATTTTTTCTGCCGGGTACAAAGATAAACTGGGAACCCTCATATTCCAGAAGCCATGTTTCCCTTTCTGCTCCATTTGTACCGGTTTTGATTGTTTTTACAAATTGAAAGCCTATCCCCAATGATTCAATACGAGAACGAATACTGTTTAATAATTCCGACATAGCAAATCTCCTTTTTGAAAATATAAGTATGTTAAGATGTTTGTGTGCTTTTAGTAAATCACTTTTCCCATGGAAAATCATACTTGGGCCGGGGGAGGTTCAGGTAGCTGTAATCCATCGGGACAGTCTGCATCAGTTTCCTGAGACAGTCTATGGTGTCAATGGTTACCTCCAGTCCCTGCCGTACTGCCGTCTTCGCCAGAAAGACAGCATAATTGGCAAGAAGATCTGGGGCTTCATACTGGATTGGATCCCCTGTGCCTCTCAGACAGCTTACATAGTTGTATAGGGCTGTGACAAGTATTTATCGTTGGCAAATTTATTTTGGCAATCGGTAAAAATATCTGCCAGAGAGAGCTGTTTGTATGGTATTATATCATATAGATACAACTCCTTTCCGGTGGATGGCTGATTGTTACTTGACATCTCAATTTTACCATAAACCAGTGAGGAATTGTTTTATTTTGTAACAAAAAGAATCCCCCATTTATGCGGGTTCTGGCGTTTCGCAAACGCCTGGAAGAACGGGAGAGACGGCGGCAGTCCGCAGTCAGGCGCCTGGAAAAGAAACTGTTGGAGAACGGATATGAGAGCCTGGAGGAATACAGCACAGACCGGCGCCATGCAGATAAATGGCTGATGCTGGATGTACGGGATAGAGAAATTATGGATGATGTATTTCACCTAATCAATCTCAGAAAGCGTATACCATCATAGCAGGAATATGAAAGTTGCAGCTCCGTTTTATGACAAACTGTGTATAACAAGGAAGATATGCAGAATGTATCTCATTTGAAAAAGCGTTTGGATTGATGAATAACTAAATCAGGAAGTGGCAGGGGGCGGATATGAAAAGATATATTGCTTTATTAAGGGGTATCAATATAAGTGGAAAAAATAAAGTGCCAATGGCAGAATTAAAGAAGGGATTTGAAACACTTGCTTTTGTAGAAGTAAAAACATATCTGAACAGCGGCAATGTGATTTTTTCCAGTGATGAAGATAATATAAGGAAGCTTACGGACAAGATTGAGGAAATGATAAAAAATCAGTTTGGACTGGATATTCCTGTTTTTGTCCTGTCAAGGGAAGCGCTTGAGGATATTTTACAAAATGCGCCTGACTGGTGGTGTACTGGCTTTTTTATGCACACGGGCACATAAGGAAATTAGCAGCTTCGCTGCATGCGCCCGGCATACGGGTAGGAGAGAAGGATATTCTCCTGCTCGGTTTATGCTGTTGCCCAAACGCCGATCAGGGCTTTGAGGATAAAGAATCCTTGAGACGACAGGCGAAATGATTCGCTGCCCAAACGAAGCAGAGCGGAGTATGAGATTCTGACTGCCTGCAATGGACAGGAAGCAATCCGGAAAGCACAGGAGCAGCCGGATCTGATTGGAGGGGGGAGTGGGAACTGGAACAGCAGAAGATATGGGATTTTATATTCCGGGTTTTGCTGATCGATCATTATGGTAGAAAGTGGGCGTCCAATTTCAGGAAGGGGATTACCAGCCGGAAATCAAGGTATCCGGACTTTGCGGGGAAACCGCCTGCCTGTATGGGAGGCCGCCTTTTACGGCGCCGTGGAGGGCAACTCCGGGGATGCCTGCAAACAGCAAAGCTATCCAGTCGGGAGCAGCTAATATACGGTTACGGATGCCCGAACTATTAGCAGGGAAGGTAAAAGGAAACCAGAGGTTAATCTTTTGGCGGTTCTTTTGCCTTACATATTTGAGATTTTTCAAAATGAAGATATTATACAAGAAATCGACAAACATTCTGAGTATAATATAGAGTGCTAGGAGGTGTTACAATGCAGAAAGAAATTCGGACAATCTGTTATGATGACGATTTACATCTTGAAGCATATCGTTTTGAGGGAATCATCCAGGCGTTTCCGAATCATTTTCATGATTACTATGTGATTGGCTTTATAGAAGCAGGAACCCGCTGTTTATCATGCAAAAATAAAGAATATACGGTAAGTCAGGGAAATATCCTTTTGTTTAATCCAAACGATAGCCACAGTTGTGTGCAATGTGACGGCGGAACGCTTGATTACAGAGGTTTGAATATCCCAAAAGAAACGATGCTGTCATTAGCAGAAGAAGTAACAGGACAAAGGGTATTACTTGGTTTTTCGGAAAATGTCATTAAAAATGATGAGCTGAATCTTTATCTCCGTTCTTTACATCAGATAATTATGGACGGTTCAAAAGAATTTGAGAAAGAAGAAATGCTCCTGCTCCTTATTTCGTTACTCATCGGGCAATACGGGCAATCTTTTGAGAATTGTATTCCAGAGTGCATTGAAGAAATCGAGAGTGCCTGCATATTTATGTCAGAACATTTTGCAGAGCATATCACATTGGAAAACCTCTGTAATTGCTGCGGTCTTAGTAAATCGGCATTGCTCCGTGCGTTTACCAAATCAAAAGGAGTTACGCCATACAGGTATCTTCAGACGGTTCGCATAGGCAAAGCAAAGGAACTGTTGGAGCAGGGCGTGACTTCGGTTGATGCAGCGATACAGACAGGCTTTTCAGATCAGAGCCATTTTTCAAATTTTTTTCATATGTTTATCGGATTGTCGCCTGCCGCATACAGACGTATTTTTAAGGAAGGTGGCAGGAATCGTGGATAAAAAAACTACCGCAGGGCATATCGCAGCTCTGGTTACGATTATGATATGGGGAACGACTTTCATATCCACCAAAATACTTCTTGCAGATTTCACGCCGATAGAAATACTGTTTTTCAGATTTTTGCTCGGTCTGCTTGTATTGATTATCATTTATCCGAAACGCTTAATAATAAAGGATAAAAAGCAGGAAATTACATTCGCTGCGGCGGGGTTATGCGGGATATGTTTATACTATCTGCTTGAGAACATAGCATTGACTTATACGATGGCTTCTAATGTCGGCGTTATTATTTCTGTCGCCCCGTTTTTTACTGCTGTTTTATCTCATATATTTCTAAAGACAGAAGAAAAACTGAAAGCACAATTTTTTGTCGGTTTTGTAGTTGCTATGATAGGAATATGCCTTATCAGTTTTAGCGGTAAGGAATTAGAGCTGAATCCCATTGGCGATATTCTGGCGGTTGCTGCGGCATTCGTATGGGCAGTTTATTCCCTGCTTACACGAAAAATCGGCAGCTATGGATTGAATACGATTGGGACTACAAGGAAGATATTTACATATGGAATACTTTTCATGCTTCCGTTTCTCTTTGTTTTTGATTTCAACTTGGATGTGCAAAAAGTTATAAAGCCGGAGTATGCCCTAAACCTTATCTATTTAGGTCTCGGCGCATCAGCCCTTTGTTTTGTTACCTGGAATCATGCGGTGGGGGCGCTTGGGGCTGTCAGGACAAGCGTATATATCTATATAGTTCCTGTCATTACCGTTGTCACATCCGTTATTGTGTTAAAGGAAGAAATTACATGGATGGCTGCGATGGGAATAGGGTTTACCTTAATCGGTTTGTTTCTATCGGAAAGTAAATTAAAATTTAGGAAAAGAGGAAAGTGAAAATGAATGTAGAGAATGAAAAATGTGTGATTGTTGTCGATGAAAATTTACCTCTTGGGATTATTGCAAATACCGCCGCTATCCTCGGCATCACTATGGGAATGAAAATGCCCGATGTTGTCGGGAATGATGCGCTTGATTTAGAGGGAAATCCCCACATGGGGATTATACAGTTTCCCGTACCGATATTAAAAGGAAATACAGAGCTACTCAAAAAACTAAGAACAAAGTTGTTTGAACCGCAATTTTCTGAATTGACAGTTGTTGATTTTTCTGATTTGGCACAGGGGTGTAAGACTTACAATGAGTTCACCCGCAAAATGGCGAATACATCAGAAAGCAGATTAAATTATATTGGTATCGCTGTCTGCGGAAATAAAAAGCAGATTAACAAGCTGACGGGGAGTATGCCTTTGTTACGGTAAAACAGAGGAAGCAGAGAGCTTATCCTTTTGTTTCCTCTTTTTACCTTAGATAGCCGATGTGAAGAACCTTCGATATGTGTTCCGGCTATTTTAGAGATGCGCGTTCTATTTCTTGGCGGTAAAAATGAATTTTATCGTCCAGCTTTGCCATATGTTCCTGCAATACTTTTATCTGCTCATTAAGGGACTCACGATGTACGGTCAGCATTTCCATTCTCTCATTAAGGGTAAGGTCGCCTTTTGCCCGCAGTTCGGCATAACGCTGTATTTCTTTAATCGGCATGCCCGTATCTTTCAGACGCTTGATAAATTCAATCCATGCGAGGTCTTTGTCCGAATAACAGCGGCGGTTACTGGAATTGCGTTTCGGCGTAATCAGATTTTCATGCTCGTAGTAACGCAGGGTATGTATCCCTAAATTTGTCAGCCTTGAAAATTCACCTATGGAATATTCCATAAAAATCACCTCTTATCTCTTGACATAGAGTTTACTCTACATTGTATGCTCGTATTATATCAGCAAAGAGGAGGTTTTGTAAATGGTTCAAAACACAGAAAAGTACACGGTAATCACGGGGGCAAGTTCGGGGATAGGGTATGAAACGGCAAAAGCCTTTGCAGAGCGTGGGAGCAGCCTAATCCTTGTTGCCCGCCGAAAAGACAGACTGGAAACTTTAAGGCAGGAAATTTTAGCTTTACATCCGATGCTTGATATTGTGGTTAAAGCTGCGGATTTAACTGTTCGGCAAAATGTTTTCCAGTTATACGGGAGCATAGAATCATATCCGCTGCGGACATGGGTGAACAATGCAGGATTTGGAAATTATGGCAGCGTCGGGAATCAGGATTTGGAGAAAATCAGTCGGATGCTGCACTTGAATGTGGAAGCCCTCACTGTTTTTTCTTCCCTGTTCGTCCGTGACTTTAAAGATACGGAGGGGACACAGCTTATCAATATTTCTTCCTGCGGCGGCTATACGATTGTTCCCAATGCAGTAACCTATTGTGCTGCAAAGTTTTATGTCAGTGCTTTTACGGAGGGCTTGGCGTGGGAGTTAAAAGCTGCCCATGCAAAAATGCAGGCAAAGGTATTAGCCCCTGCCGCAACAAAAACAGAATTTGGGAAAATTGCGAATGACGTCAGTGAATATGATTATGACAGATTATTTGGCGCGTATCATACAAGTACACAGATGGCGGCATTTCTGCTTGAATTGTACGACAGCGACAAAGCGGTGGGCTTTGTGGACAGGGAAACCTTTTCATTTCATTTGTATGAGCCGCAATTTCAATATGCAGGCAGTTCATGCCATAACCAGAAAATGTAGTAGATTGAAATAGCCTTCGGTGCGGTAAAAAGGAAAAACAGAGGGGGTTATTCCTCTGTTTGCTCTTTGGCTTTACATATTCCTTGCGCCGTCCCTGCTATGATAGTCAGTTCCGCATTATCAAAAGTGTTGAGAAGCACATCCAACCGCCGGCGCAAGGTGGTTTTTTCTGTCGGGGTGTCTGTACTGGTCTACGGATATATGAAACATCGTTACAAGTTGAATGAACAGTGGAAAACTTGGATTTTGCCCCTCTTTTTCTATTGACTGCAAGTGTCTTGCCGAAATACCAGGTTCCTCGGCTAATTCCTCTCTTGTAATCCGTTGCTTCTCACGGGCATCTTGAATTGCCTGCCCCAATTCCGGAAAGTCAATGCTGTTTGCATGATTGCTCAATTTTCTCACCACCAGTACAATTAGATTTTACTATATAGTGTACAGAAATGAGAGTTCTTCTTAAACGATGTACAATCACCATGAATAAGAGATGTGATTTCTGATTTGTAGAGATTGGTTCCTACTTTTGGGATTTGCAGTAGGTTGGCGTGATATTTACTTCATCTAAATAGACAGTTCCCCAATCACACATAGCGTCTAAGATTGGGGCGAGCGTATTGCCGAAGTCTGTTAAAGAATATTCCGTTTTGGGAGGAACGACAGGATAGACTTTTCTGTTTATCAGTCCGTCGTTTTCAAGTTCTCTTAGCTGCTGCGCCAACATTTTATCAGTTGCTTTGGGTACTAATTTATGCAGCTCACTATACCGCAGGGTTTTACCCATGAGATGCCACAGAATGACCGATTTATATTTCCCGCCAATTAAGTCAATCGTTGCTTCTACGGGACAGTTATAACCGCTTTTGCAATTTACATTCATAGAAATTCTCCTGACTTACTTTTTGGATAGTATATACCCAAAAAGTACATTCTTGCCTTTGAAATTGTTTGCGATATAATTATAGTATAGGGAAACCTAAAATACAAGTTTAACAGGAGGAATACTTATGGAATTTTTAGAAATTGCGAAATCACGTTATTCTGTCCGTGATTACAAAAGCAGAAAGGTAGAGCCAGAAAAGCTGGAAAAAATTTTATTAGCTGCCCATGTCGCACCTACGGCTGCAAATTTACAGCCTGTCCGACTCATCGTTGTGCAGGAGGACGAGGGATTGAACAAAGTAGGAAAAGCGGCAAATCTTTATGGAGCGCCTTTGGCAATCATCGTTTGCTCCGAACATACGAAAGCATGGACACGCCCGTTTGATAACAAAAAGACGGTTGATGTAGATGCGTCAATCCTTACAGACCACATGATGATGGAAGCGACTGAGCTGGGGTTAGGTTCTGTATGGATATGCTATTTTAAGCCCGATGTTATCAAACAGGAATTTAGGCTCCCGGACACCCTTGAGCCAATCAATATTTTAGCAATAGGATATGCAGGCGGAAGCCCTGCTGACCCAGAACGCCATGCTGCACAACGTATTCCGTTGGATGAATTAGTCCATTACGAAAAGTTAAATCTTATTGAACATTAGTAGTTCAATAAGTATGAGTATTTGAAACAAATGGGTAAGCGTGGTAACGCCCCGAAAAGATGATGGATAGGAACAGAGCCGATAAACTTGTGGGATTGTTCCACATATTATCGGCTCATTTCATTTTATGTTTCCATATAAGTATGGTATGTCTTTCCCCAATCACATAGCTGCGACAAGATAGGGTTAAGGGTTATCCCTATGTCGCTCAAAGAGTATTCAACTTTGGGAGGGACTTCTGGAAAAACTTTTCTTACGACGATTCCTTGTTCTTCCAGTTCCCGAAACCGCCCGCTCCGCAGGAGCATATATTATGGATGCCCTTTGGGTACAGTATTAAAAAAGACACTTCATATCAAAAAAGTGCGTTCTTGAATTTTACTCTGTTTCAGAGATACTTATATTATATCAAATTTGTCAAGGAGGCGTAAATATGGTTATTGACAGTCACGAACACATCATGTTCCCGACAAAAACGCAGTTGGAAAAAATGGATGCTGCAGGCGTGGATAGGACAATCCTTTTTGCTCCGCACCGCATCCGGAAAAAGCGGGTAATTTAAGTGAGCTTGAATCGGAGATGGACACATTATACAGAGTTCTTGCAGGAGCTAACAGTAAAAAAGACAACATCCGACGATTGGAAAAGAATATTTTAGAGGTTACTGAAGCCATAAAAGACAATCCAGACCGCTTTCTGGGCTTTGGTTCTGTACCGTTAGGGCTAAGTTTAGAGGAAACACAGGAATGGATAGAAACACATATCACAGCCAATTCTTTATGCGGCACAGGGGAATTTACCCCTGGCAATGAGCAGCAGATTATGGAATTAGACACGGTATTCCAATCAGTGCAGAATACAAGGTTATATCCTGTCTGGGTACATACGTTTCATCCAGTTACACTAGAGCGTGTTTGAAAAATCATTCCCGCCATCTGCACGCCCCACTTTGTGGCATATTTGTGCCAAATTCACTTAACGCAGCCCACTGCGCCGCGTTCATTTGGCCCAAATCTCCCACAAAGCGGCACGCACATCTGGCAGAAAGCATTTTTCAAACACGCTCTAGACGGCATTAAGCGGCTGATGGCATTATGTGAGAAGTATTCAGAAATACCTGTTATCTTCGGGCATTTAGGCGGCTCAAATTGGATGGATGTGATTAAATTTGCAAAAGGACATGAGAATGTTTATTTAGACCTTTCAGCCGCTTTTGCTTCTATTGCTACAAAAATGGCATTAGTTGAGCTGCCAGAAAGATGTCTGTATAGCTCGGACGCTCCTTATGGAGAACCATATCTGTATAGGCAGCTCATAGAATTTGTAAGTCCTGACCAGACAACCGCAAAAATGGCGTTAGGTGAGAATATAGAAAAATTGTTGGATAGTCTTGGACTTGTTTCGTAGTTGTTTATCAAGCATAAAAAGTGAAAAGACAGGGCCAATGTCAGCTCGTTGGCTCTGTCTTTTTGAGGAAAACAGGATTATATATTGAGGTTTTCATCTCCCCATTGTTTCATATGCTCAAAAACGGGAATAAAACTTTTGCCCAAGTCAGTAAGGTTATACTCCACACGGGGAGGTACTTCTTTATAATCATGGCGGGCAATAAATCCGTCTGCTTCTAATTCCCGAAGCTGCTTTGTCAGGCTTGATTCCGTAATATCGCCGATATGTCTGCGAAGCTCCCCGAAACGGTGTATATCCCGAAAGGCAATATAATAAATGATTTCGATTTTCCATTTACCGCCTAAAATTTTTTGTATGGTAGAAACTGTCTTGCAGCGTTCAACAGCTAATGTACTTTTTTTCATTTTTGCCACTCCTTTCCGAAACAGTGTAACAAACATTTCTATAAAAATCAATGTACAACCTATATATATGTACTACAAAAAAGTACAGTACTTGTAAAATAATTGTACAGAAGTATAATTAGTATAAATTAATGTACTCTCGGAATCTTGCTGTGCCTGATTTTGTGAGATGATTTTTTGTCAGATGTGCACAAATTTATGAGGCGTACGTGGAGCGTACGTTGATTAAATTTGGGTGCATCTGGCGGAAAATCAGCCGCAAAAGCAGGCGCAGAGAGATTCCGAGAGTACATATTACAGAAAAGGAGATGTGTTTATGCACTATACAGGAACAATTTGGCGACCGCCATATGAAGCGGAATCGCTTCTGATTGAAGTAACAGCGGGATGTACGCATCACAAGTGTAAGTTTTGTACGCTGTATAATGATTTGCCGTTCAAATTCAGAATGTCCCCTCGGGAGGATATTGAGAGTGATTTACGAGAGGTTAAAAGAGCAACAAAAGGTTGGAACGGCGGGCGTATTGACCGGGTATTTTTGACGGGAGCTAACCCCTTTGTTTTGTCTTATGACAAATTAGCTGCGATTGCAGAGCTAATCCGCAAATATCTCCCGTCAGTTAAATCTATCGGCTCGTTTGCGAGGATTACAGATGTTACCCCTAAAACTGATGAGGAGCTTGCCAAACTGCGAGAATTGGGATATGACGGTTTGACAATAGGAATAGAAACAGGTGATGATGAAGCGCTGCGGTTTATGAACAAGGGATATACTTCTGCCGACATCATAGAACAATGCCAAAGATTAGATGCAGCAGACATTCATTACAGTTTCTTTTATTTGGTAAGTATCTCTGGGGCAGGTCGTGGAGAGACTGGAGCAAAATTGACGGCTCATATATGCAATCAGATACATCCTACGCTTATTGGGGCAAATATGCTTACGATTTATCCCGATTCTGAACTTTTTGCAGAAATCCAACGTGGGAACTGGCAGGAAGAAGGAGAAGTTGAAAAATACAAAGAGGTGCGGATGCTCATCGAAAATTTGCAGATACCTACAATTTTTGCAGCAATGGGAGCTTCCAATGCGTTCCAGTTTCATGGGCAACTGCCGAAAGATAAGAAAAGGTTGTTGGCATTTCTTGACGAAATCATAGGAAATGTCAGCGAAGAAGAATTACAGCGATATAGAAAAAGTGTTCATCATCTGTAAATGAAAGGGGGGACAATCATGCATTTTACAGGCAGAACTTGGTGACCGCCGTATGAAGCTCATTCGGTTATGTTGGGGTGTTATGTAACCAATAGCACTATGTATTCTTTTACGATTATACCAGCCCTCTATGCATTTAAAGATTGCTCTGCGGGCTTCCGTCGAATCCTGATAGGTATGGTAGATAGATTTCTTCCTTTTTCAGCACGGAATGGAACGATTCAATACAGGCATTGTCATACGGATTCCCCCTTACGGCTGAAAGAATGCAGGATTCCCCTGCTGGCCAAGTGATTTTCAAATGCCTGGCTCGTGTACTGGCTCCCAAGGTCGCTGTGTAGGACTATCTCCTTTGTTTCCCTGCTTGTTGCCGTATGCGACACTCTTTCTGCCGCATACGGTCTGTTGTGTTCCGTCGGTCTGTCCGAATGTCGTTTTTCTATCCCTGCTCCATCTCAGGCGGTGTTGTTTCGCTCACTCTCCGGAAAAAGAGGTCGTCGCAAAATCATCTCCACGCCCACAGGCAATGAATTTGTTACCTTTGAGATTAGAGAGATTGCCCCTATCGCCGTTGCAAAGAAGTACGCCGGTATCGGATCTTATGGCTCGAATCAAAAATACGAAAATGCCGTTTAGTATTGATTTTGGCGTGGATGATGTTATCGTGCCGAAGCAGGAAAAACGAAAAATTCCCACTCAACTTGATGGTTTTACTGAACCGGCAGTAAATACCTATTCTCTTGAAACAACGATAGCCGAAAAGATTGACCTGCTTTTCTTTCATCGGGGATTGCAGCGCCTTGTGGCATTTGAACTGAAAGTTGGTAAGTTTAAGCCGGAGTATATATCGAAAATGGATTTCTACCTGGAAGCTCTTGATCGTCAGAAGAAAAAGGAAAATGAGAATCCAAGTGTCGGAATGATATTATGTGCGTCTAAAGATGATGAAGTGGTTGAGTATGCTATGAGCAGAATATTGTCTCCAATGATGGTTGCAGAGTATCAGCTCCAACTGCCGGATAAGAACGTACTGCAGAAGAAATTGCAGGAATTGATCAATATGCCTTTATTGGAGGATGACGGGTAAATATTGGTGTTTAAAAGGTGGCGTGAAGATATTTTTAACGGCATAAAATGTCAAATGATATTTTAATGAATTTTAGAGCGTGTTTGAAAATTCATTCCTGGCATCTGCACGCCCCACTTCGCGGTATATTTGTGCCAAATTCACTTAACGTAGCCCACTACGCCGCGTTCATTTGGCACAAATCTCCCACAAAGTGGCACGCACAGCTACCAGAAAGCAATTTTCAAACACGCTCTAGTGCTCCATCCGGACAGTAATTGAACTGCCAGTGCCGAATATTTTGTCAGCCTGCAAGGCGGAGGAAGGAGGCGATGCGGCGGCATCGTTGACTGACGACAACGCGGCAGGTGGCAAAACAGGCGGTGCTGGCAGTTCAATTACTGTCCGGATGGAGCACTAGGATAAAATGGAGAAAAGGGTTGAGCAGTAAAGATACAGAGCCAGAAACCCCGCATTGGGATTTGGGAAGAAACATAGCTCAAACTGTGAAATCGCAGATAAAACTGCTTTATCTCTTAGCGGCAGCGTTTACGCTGACCGTTTCTGGATGCGGAGACAGCAGCGGCAGCAGTCCGGCCGCGCAGGATACAGGACATCAGCCCGAAGGGACTTATGGCAATCTATAAAGCGCTGGATGCGTCGCCCTCCGGGAATATTGCAATAAAGCTTTCCGCCGGGGAGCCATCAAAAATATCTCCGTTGGCACCGCGTCAGCGGAAGGGAAAGCGCATATCCACAGCGGCGGTACGGGCGGCAGCATGTGGGGAGGCGATCAGGATGCCTTTCTGGAATCCATGGCGGAAGCCGGGAAATCGGCGGTGGATCCTGCGTGAGATGATGTATTTCTGGTACTATTTCAGACTCCAGTTTGAGCAGATCTTTAAATACCGGGTGCTGGGAATGGTATTGGGAAGCGTGATCTCCGTATTTTTAAGGAAAGCATTCACAGGATATTCTGCTCGCTGGGTGAAAAGAAGCTGGGCATTGCGGGGATTTTTGCGGCAAGCGTATTGGGGATTGCCTCTCCGCTGTGCATATACGGAACGATTCCCATTGCGGCATCCGTCTCCAAAGGCGGTATGAGGGATGACTGGTGAATTTCCCTGGCTGAAAAATGTAATCTCCTGTAATTCCTGCCATGGTATACGCTGTATATTCCGGAGAAACCAGCGCCTCCGGTACGCCCGGGAAGCGCAGGACATCGCTTCCCGGACTCCCGTCGTCTGAACCGCATCGCACCGTCTATCTAATGCATTTCATCCTCAACCATCCGGTATCCAATCCCAATCTCCGTAAATACATACTTCGGCTCCGCCGGGTTCTGCTCCAGCTTCCTTCGGATGTGGGCCATATTGACGCGCAGAATGCTGTTGTCATCGTCCGCATAAGGCCCCCAGATATTGGAAATGATGGTGTCATACGTCATAACCCGGCCGGAATTCTGAGCCAGGAGGGCAATAATTTTAAATTCTATCTGCGTGAAATGAATCTCTTTTCCCGCCAGAGTAACCTTGTGCTTCTCAAAATCAATGATCAGATCCCGGGAGCAGAAGGGCCTTTTATACAGCAGGGAACCGGTATTTAAGCGGTTGCTGTGGCGCAGCGCTGTCCGGATGCGGGCCAGCAGCTCAGAGGTCCCGATGGGTTTGGTCAGGTAATCATCCGCCCCCATGTCAAGAGCCGCGACCTTTTCCTGCTCCTGCGTGCGTGCGGAAATGACAATAATGGGGATACTGGCCCAGGTGCGCACCTGACGGATGATGTCCATACCGTCTATATCCGGCAGGCCAAGATCCAAAAGGATCAGATCCGGGCACTGGGACGTGATCAGAGGGAGAGCCTCCTGTCCGGAATGGGCCTCGGTGACTCTGTAATTGTGCGAGACGAGCGAGGTGGAGATAAAGTCACAGATATTTTTTTCGTCCTCCACCAAAAGGACAGATATTTTATGCGCCAATGTTTGGTTCCTCCTTTGGTAATGTAAAATAAAATTCAGCCCCGACAGTCTGATTCACGGCTCCGATGCTGCCGCCGTGGGCATTGATGATGGTTTTGCAGATGGACAGACCGATCCCCATGCCCTTTCTCCCGTCCGCCGAAGCGCTGGCCGTCCAGGAATAGGACGAGCCGTCAAAAATCGTGACAAGCTTTTCAGGCGGTATGCCGATGCCATAATCCCTTACGTGGAATGCCACTTTTGTATCCTCGTCTTCCACATAGCATTCAACCGGTTCCGTGCTCTGAGAATGAACGATAGCATTCTCAATCAGATTGATCAAAACCTGTTCAATGAGAACCGCATCCATGGGAACCATCAGAACATCATCAGGAACGCGGACGCGGACCGCCAAATCCGGAAGCCTCTTGCGCAGTCGGATCACGGCCTCAGACAGAACCTCCTCCACGGGCTCTAAGGACTTATTAACCTTGGCCGTCTCATTATTGATCCGCGTGACAGAGAGCAGATTTTCCACCATATTCAGAAGCCAGTTAGAATCCTCAAGGATATGGCTGACCAGATCCGTCTTCTCCAGATCCGTCAGACGCGAGCTGTTTTCCAGATAGACGGCGCCGGAGCCGATAATACTGGTCAGCGGCGTGCGCAGATCATGGGAGATCGCCCGCAGCAGATTGGCCCGCATTTTTTCCTTCTCTGCATCCATGAGCATCTTATCATGCTCGGAGAGAAGCTTAGCCTGCACCTTCATATTGCTGGTCAGGGCGCTCGTGACGCTGGAAATCGTAAACATTGCGACAAAAGTGATCGGATAACCGGTCAGTGTAAAGTCGAGCTGAAAAAACGGATAGGTGAAGAGGAAATTCACACAGACCACGCCAAAAAGGGAGGCAAACAGGCCATATAAGTATCCGGTCGTATACCGCGCAGTCAAAAAGACAGCCAGGATATAGATCAGGGCGATATTCGAGGTTGGATTGTGCATAATGGCAAAAAAGAAATAGGAGAGGGCAGTCGCAACAGCCAGAAGCGAGGCGGTAATAAAAGCATTCATACCCTTAGAACCCAGATAGGCCGGGGGCAGGTGATGGTTAGGAAGGTAACTCACAGAGCTCATGGTTTGGCAGTTCTCCTTTCTTTTGTGCATGTCATGTAAATCGTTCAAAGAGCAGCTTTCTTATACAGTGCAGCAGCTTTTGCAGAGTATAGTATTATTATACAAATTTCGGCGGGCGGGGGCAATGAGGATGAGTTAAAAAAATGAAAAGATCAATACATTGATTTTTCCCTCCTGGTATGCTACACTCCAACAGGACATACTAATTATGGAAAATACAGGAATCAGAATTCAAACACAAACACAAATACAGCCACAATACAGAAGGGACAAGACAAAAATGAAGAAGATCGGAAGAAACAATCCATGCTGGTGCGGGAGCGGAAAAAAATATAAAAACTGCCACGAAGCGCTGGACAACCGGCTTGCCATGGAAGCAGACAGGGGGCATATTGTACCGACAAGGGATCTCATAAAGACGCCGGAGCAGATAGAGGCCATTAAGGAGAGCTGCGCGATCAATATCGCCGTTCTGGATTATGTGCAGGCGCATATACAGGCAGGCGTCACGACAGAACAGATTGACCAGTGGGTTTATAATGAGACGACAAAACGCGGCGGGATCCCGGCGCCTCTGGGATTCGAGGGCTTTCCGAAAAGCGTGTGTACTTCCGTCAACGAGCAGGTCTGCCACGGCATTCCCTCAGAAGAAGTGGTTTTAAAGGACGGCGATATTGTCAATGTGGATGTGTCCACGATTTACCACGGATATTTTTCCGATTCCTCCCGCATGTTCTGCATCGGCGAGGTCAGCCCTGAAAAGAAGAAGCTGGTTGATGTGGTAAAGGAATGCGTGGAGCTGGGGCTTAAAGAGGTAAAGCCGTGGGGATTTCTGGGCGACATGGCCCATGCGGTCCAGACACACGCGGAGGAGAACGGTTATTCCGTGGTGCAGGAGATCGGCGGCCACGGGGTCGGGCTTGAATTCCATGAGGATCCGTGGGTGGGCTATATTGGGAAGCGCGGTACGGATATGATGATGGCGCCGGGGATGATCTTCACGATCGAGCCCATGATCAATATGGGAAAGCATGATATTTTTGTGGACGAGGAGAATGACTGGACCGTGTACACAGAAGACGGCAGGCCGTCTGCCCAGTGGGAGATCATGGTGCTGGTGACAGAGGATGGGCATGAGGTGCTGGCGTATTAGAGAATTTTTCAAATATGCTGTGGACATGGAGGTATTCGATAATGTTCCCATTGAGGAGCTGAATTATGAGACAGTTCATGGATACCGCAACCGCCACAGCTCACTAAAAGAAGGGCATTTATTCGGGCGTGTAAATGATCATGAATACTTAAGAAGCATTGGCGCGGCTGCTATTTCAGCAGAGGATAAGCAGTTACATCCTTATCAATATAGGCGAGCGTGCCGGAAGCGGCGTGCCGAATATATTTGATGTATGGGCTGATGAAGGCTGGAAGGAGCCAGAGATTATCGAAAAATTTGAGCCGGATTGCTCCTCGCTTTGTGCTCCCGCAATCCTCAAAAACATTCAAAATCCGCCCTGATCGGGCTCCTTTTTCATGTTTTTGGCGGGTCCCGGGTTCAAAAATCCTAATCCAAGCGAGCCTGCATCGGATTTTAGACCTTTTGACCCTGGTATCATTAAAATGAAGTTATTAAAGTCGCAGGGAAAAAACAAGGGAACGAAATACGATTTACCCGGGAGTGAAAATACTGGTTAAGCAGATAAGGCGGATGCCATAAAAACCGGCCAGAATTCAGTATGAAGCTATATCCTGGCCGGTCTTTTTCCGGAAGCAAAAGGGGGAAGGAAAAGCTTCCGGACTCTATATAAAGGTAATTGTTGTTAGTCGAGTCCAACGAAGGTTGCGCGCTTGTTATCGTTGGCCTCATTGATTTATGTAACTATCATACCGGGAAAATGTGTCAATTGTTTGACCAATTTATAAAAATAATCTAAACCAATCTTACAAAAAAGAGAAGTCTTTATGACTGATTTTGGCAGCCCGGCGGTTCTTCCGGCTCTTCGCGTCCCCCGGCGCGCGCATGCGGCTTTAGAAACGCCCCGCTTCTCTAAAGCAGCCCGCCGCTTCAGCCCCTCCATATTACTTCAGAACCCCCTCATTACTTCAAAATCATCCTGCTTCATCCTCACTGCTTCAGAAAGCGCCACAGCGTAGTCCGGCTGATGCCAAGCCGTTTGGCAGCCGCGCTCTGGTTGCCGTTTGTCTCATCCAGAACCGCGCGGATGATATCGCGGTTGATCTCATCGAGCGTGCGGTCCAGGCGGAGCAAAGGCCGGCCAGGCCGGGGCGCGGAGGCGGCCGCGGCCTGGCGTTCCCGGTCCAAAAGCGCCTCAGCGGAAGACTCCAGTATATAGGGCGTTGTGGTGATGGAGGTCAGCTCGGTCAGGATCCGTTTAAACTGCGTATAATTGCAGGGCCACTCATAGTGAACCAGAAGCTCCATCGCGCCGCTCTCAAGTCCCAGTATCTCCTTTGCCAGGCTGATATTCAGCGCGCTCAGATAGAGGTTAGCCAGCGCCGGTATCTCCTCCTTTCTCTCGCGCAGGGGCGGGAGATGGATGGTCAGGCAGGAGAGCTGATTGACAAAATTTAAACAGGAACCGGGAACCGAGCCGTCCGCGCCGCAGACGCAGGAAAAGAGAAGCCGGTTGCGGCGGGCTAAGTTCATGTCAATGATAATGGACAAAAGCTGCCGGAGCCGTTCTCCGGAGAGGCTGTCCAGATTCTTCATATAAATCGTATTGTTGTTGTCATTAAAGGGCGAATTGTAGTGGTTGGTCAGGAACGCCCAGCTCTTGTCACTCATAAGGGCAAAATTAATGATGATAAACGGGTGGAGCCGCAGCGCGCTTCTGGTGTACACAGCTTCCGCCACCCGTTCCTTTCCGGTGCCTTCCTCGCCTGTGATCATGATGGGGAAATCCGTCTGCGCCATCTGTTCGACCATGGACTGCATGGCCCCCACGCCGTCGGCCGCATTATAAAAGCTGTTGTAAAAGCTGTGTTCCACATCGTTTTGATTGAGATACTGGACCCCGTATTTGCTGGTGGCAAAGGGAACCTTATTGGAGGAAACATAAAAAGCGGGGTAATCCCGGCCGCAAAAGGGGATGGTATGGCCGTTGATGGAGTAAAGGGCGCCGTTTATATTTTTAAAGGAGCGGCGCACGCCGGAGGATAAGGTGGACGGGATCTCGCGCCGCAGCACCTCCGTGATGGGATCCAGGCCGTCCGTGTCCAGGGTGGAATAGAAAATCTCCCCGTTTTCCCTGAAAATAACCGTCTCGTGGCCGCATTCCTTAATGACGTCCTGCAAAAAGCGGTTCTCCTCCCTGAGCAGTGAGTGATGGCGGCAGAGCTTGACCGCCTGGTCAAACGCATTGCTGATGCTCTCATTTCCGGAGGTGATGAGGATCGCATTGAGCCCCAGCCGCTTGGCGGTGGTGTTGGCAATCATATCGCACAGAACCATGCGGTAACCCTTTTTTTTCAGGGCAAGCAGCGCTTCCTTCACCTCCTGCTCGCTGTGAATGGTACAGATCTCTACCTTATACTGGAGGAGATCGCACAGCAGGCGGGCGCTGCCGGTGATGGAGGGAAAACCGACGATGGCGTAGCGCGACGCGAAATTCTCCGCCATCTTGATGGCCCGGAGGATATCATAGACTGAGAGAGAAATCTCAATGACCGGGAGCTGCGTGATATCCCCGATCAGCTCCGCGGTGCCGCCTCTGGAAATAATAATGTCAAAATCCTCATGGAAGTTCTTGCGGGCGATTTCGGCCCCTTTATGAAGATCTCCCACATATACCGTCAGATCAATATCCTGGCGTTCTCTGGCCAGCTTCTGCATAATCGATTTCATGCCCTCATAGGGGGCGATTCCCAATATCCGTATATTTCCCGGGTTCATAGCCTTCTCCTTGTGTTTCGATTTTAAACAATTCTATCATAAATAAGTGGATTTGGAAAGAACTATTAAAAGATGTTTCAAATATAAACAATAAATATAATAAAAAAGGTTGTTTAATCCAAAAATATTTTGTACAATCATACAAAACAGAGAAAGAATAAAACAATATTGAAACAGTTTCAGGCAAAGGACAGACAAGGTATATGTTTAAATATGAAACAATTGATTTGGCGATTTGCCTGGGAACAGGAAGGAAACAGTCATGGTGAAATTACTGATCATAGCAGATGATTTCACAGGAGCGCTGGATACAGGAGTGCAGTTCGCGGCAGGCGGGGCAGAGACGCGTGTTGTGACCAATGTGGAATATGATTTTGAAAGCGCCGGGGAGGAAGTCCAGGTACTTGTACTGGACGCGGAGACGAGGCATTTAAAAAAGGAAGAGGCGTATGAGGTTGTATTCCGGATCAGCAGGCGGGCGTTTGAGAGCGGCGTGCCGTATCTTTATAAGAAGACGGATTCCGCGCTCCGGGGAAATGTAGGGGCAGAGTTAAAGGCGGTTCTGGACGCCACGGGGCGGCCGTCGATCCATTTCCTTCCGGCATTTCCCAGGATGAACCGGATCACAAGAAACGGGATCCATTACATAGACGGGGTTCCGGTTCATGAGAGCGTGTTTGGCCGGGATCCGTTTGAGCCGGTGACGTGCTCCTCTATCCGCCAGATGATCGAGAGCGGCACACCGGTTACAGTCGTGTCAGGGATGGAGCAGTGGCGGCCCTGCCCGGGAATCATGGTATACGATGCGTCAACGGACCGGGAGCTTACGGAGACGGGCCGCTTTCTCATGGAGGCGGGCGAGCTTCACATCATGGCAGGCTGCGCCGGGTTCGCGGGAGTCCTGCCGGATCTGCTGCATCTGAACGGCAGGACCGACAGAAAGATAAGGCTCACAGAACCGTTTTTTGTGGCCTGCGGCAGCGTAAACCCGATCACAAGGAGCCAGCTCGATTTTGCGCAGAAGCGCGGCTGCGGCCGGATCCGGCTGACGCCGCCCCAGAAGCTGGAACAGGGATATTACGAGACGGCTGAGGGAAAATATTTCCTTGATGAATGGGCGCGCCGGGCAGCGGGGCAGAAGATGTGCATGCTGGACACGAATGATCCGCCGGGCGGCGGGGAAACACTGGAATATGCAAGGGAGCGCGGAATTTCGCTGGAGGATCTGCGGGTGCGGATTTCCTCAACGCTGGGATATATTTTGAAGGCGCTTTTAGAGCGGGGACTCGGGGGGACGCTTCTGATCACAGGCGGAGACTGCCTGACAGGCTTTATGAAGCACATCGGCTGCGAAACCATCGCACCGGTCTGCGAGATGGCCCCGGGAACCGTGCTCTCAGAGATTGAGCTGCAGGGCCGCCGGCTGGGCGTCATATCCAAGTCGGGAGGTTTTGGGCCGGAGACGCTGCTGATGGATCTGGCCAGGAAGATAGAAGGGAAAGAGGAGGAAAAAAGCTATGCTGACAAGCTATAATCTGAAAATGCCGGGCGCTGTCTACAGCGGTGAAAACGCCCTTGATCAGATAACCGGCCTGATCGGGGATGAAGTAAAACAGATCGCTGTATTTACCGATCAGGGGATCGCCGGCGCGGGCCTTCTGGAACTGCCGCTGGAGCGGATCCGGAAAACCGGGAAGAAGACCGTGATTTTTGACGATCTGGCGGCGGAACCCACCTACGAGGAGGCGCAGGCCGCGGCGGACCGCTTTAAGAGCTCCGGCGCTGATTTCATCGTGGCAGTCGGGGGCGGGAGCGTGATGGACGCGGCCAAGCTGGCGAGCGTACTGGCTACGGATGCGTATGGGGTAAAGGAGCTTCTCGATAACCCGGGCCTGGCTGAGAAATCCGTGAGAACGCTCATGATCCCCACAACAGCCGGAACCGGGGCGGAGGCCACGCCGAACGCGATCGTGGCCGTGCCGGAAAAGGAGCTCAAGGTCGGGATCGTGAATGACCATATGATCGCAGATTACGTCATTCTGGACGCGGCCATGACAAAGAAGCTGCCCGCCGGAATCGCGGCCCCGACCGGCGTGGACGCCCTGTGCCATGCGATCGAATGCTTTACATCCAATAAAAAGAACCCGTTCAGCGATCTGTACGCGCTGCAGGCATTTGAAATGATCATGAAACATATCGAGAAAGCCTGCCTGGATCCGGACGCATTGGAGGAAAAGCAGAATATGCTGCTTGCATCCTTCTACGCCGGAGTTGCCATCACAGCCTCAGGCACCACGGCGGTACACGCCCTGTCATACCCGCTGGGCGGTAAATACCACATCCCGCACGGTGTGTCAAACGCCATGCTGCTCGCCCCGGTAATGCGCTTCAATGAGCCTGTATGCCGCCATTTATTCGCAGAAGCCTATGACAGGCTGAGGCCGGAGTATGACAATGACAGGCCCGCGCCGGGGGCGGAAGCTAATGAGGAACAAAAGTCAGGGTGGATTGTGAAGCGCATGGAAGAGATTGTAGAGCGCCTGGGCATTCCCACAAGCCTGAAGGAATTCGGCATAGGAGAAAGCGATCTGGACAGCCTGGTAGAGGCCGGCATGGGCGTACAGAGGCTTCTGGGCAACAATATGCGTCCGGTAACAGAGGAGGACGCAAGGAGACTGTATCTGGAAATCATGTAGAACAGACGACAATAAAAAACAGACAGCAATAGGAAGCGGGCAGCCTGACAATTTATAGTTAAAGCTATAAAATCATAACAGTTCACATAACCGTTCAGACGGGGCGATTTTCTGCACGCCTGCGAAGCTAGACGTAGGCGCCGCTACGCCGTCGCTTCGCAGACGCACAGATGACACGAATATCAAGCGCTTTTTACTCGCGAATTAATACAACGATGTACTAGTGCTCCCGCAGGCTGAAGGGTTGCGCAAAATCAGGAGGAGAGCAATGAAACCAGTAGAAATCAAAGGAATTATCCCACCCATTATCACGCCAATGAACGAGGATGAATCCGTCAACGAAGCAGAGCTCAGAAATCAGGTCAACCGGCAGATCGAGGGCGGCGTCCACGGCCTCTTCCCATTTGGCACAAACGGGGAAGGCTATATTTTAAACGAGCAGGAAAAGGAACAGGTGCTGCGCATCGTCATTGACGAGACAAAGGGGCGCGTACCGGTGTATGCGGGGACAGGCTGTATCAGCACAAAGGATACGATCCGCCAGTCTAAAATGGCCATGGAGCTGGGCGCGGACGTGCTTTCCATCATCACCCCGTCCTTTGCGGCCGCTTCCCAGAACGAGCTCTATGAGCACTATAAAGCCGTTGCCGCGGCGGTGGATATGCCGATCGTGCTCTATAACATCCCGGCCAGGACCGGAAATGCGCTGGCCCCGGCCACAGTAGCGAAGCTTAGCAAAATCGATAATATCGTGGGCGCAAAGGACAGCTCCGGCAATTTTGACAACATGCTGCAGTATATTGAGCAGACCAGGGACAGCGAAGATTTCGCCGTATTATCCGGCAATGATTCCCTGATACTCTGGAACCTCTTAGCCGGCGGCGCCGGAGGGATAGCGGGCTGCGCGAACGTATTTCCGGAGGTGATGGCATCCATTTACGACGCCTTTATGGCAGGCGATCTGGAAAAGGCCAGGGCGGCCCAGGACAGCATACGTTCCTTCCGCAACTGCTTCAGATACGGCAATCCAAACACCATTGTAAAGACCGCCGTAAGCCTGCTCGGCTATCCGGTAGGCAGATGCCGCGCCCCGTTCAACCAGGTTCCTGAGGAAGGAATCGAGGCCATCAGGGCAGTTCTTAAAGAAAATGAGGCAAAGGGGATGTGCAGATGTGTGAAAGGCTGATTCTTGGGATCACCATGGGGGATCCGGCCAGCATCGGGCCGGAGATCACTGTAAAGGCCCTGGCGGCAAAGGATGTGTACGACAACTGCCGCCCCCTGGTGATCGGCGACGCGGGCGTGCTGGAGGCGGCCTGCCGCATTGTGGGGAGGGAGGATATAAAGATACATCCTGTCTCCTCAGTGGGCGAGGCATTGTTCGAGGCCGGGACCATCGACGTATACGACATGAAGCTCGTAGATCCCGAAACGCTTGAAAGGGGCCGCGTATCGGCAGCCGCCGGAGACGCCGCTTTCCAGTATGTGAAAAAGGTGATACAGCTCGCCATGGCGGGCGAGATCGACGGCACGGTTACGAACGCATTTAATAAGGAAGCAATTAATCTTGCCGGCCATCATTATTCCGGGCACACGGAGGTCTACGCGGAATTTACAGGAACCAAAAAGTACACCATGATGCTGGCCCACGAAAATCTGCGCGTCGTCCACGTATCCACGCACGTTTCCCTCCGGGAGGCATGCGACCGGGTAAAAAAGGACAGGGTGCTGGAGGTGATCCGGATTGCGCATCAGGCATGCCGCGATCTGGGAATCGAAAAGCCCTGCGTCGGCGTGGCAGGCTTAAACCCGCACAGCGGCGAGAACGGCCTCTTCGGCCGCGAGGAGATCGAGGAGATCCGGCCTGCCATCGAGGCGGCCAGGGCGCAGGGAATCGACGCGGACGGGCCGGTTCCGCCGGATACCATCTTCTCCAAGGCCAGGGGCGGCTGGTATGATATCGTAGTGGCTATGTACCACGACCAGGGCCATATCCCGCTGAAGGTGGTCGGATTTGTATATAACGAAAGGGAAAAGAAGTGGGATGCCGTGGCAGGGGTCAATATTACCCTGGGCCTGCCCATCGTCCGCGCATCCGTGGATCACGGCACCGCCTTTGACCAGGCCGGGCAGGGCACGGCGAATGAACGGAGCCTGCAAAATGCGATCGATTATGGGCTCCGGCTGGCAAAGAGTAAAAAACAGGAATAAAAAAGGAGGAAGGTTATGAAACGGTTTATTGCAGCAGCGTTATCGCTGTCTTTGGTATTTGGAGCGACAGCGTGTTCTTCTAATCAACAGGAAACCGGAAGCGCCGCAGAGGAAAGCGCCTCCACAACGGCTGATACAGCTAACAAATCAGACGGCAGCAAGGCGCAGTATGTACTGAAGCTTTGTCATGAACAGGTCGATGGCGATCCGATTGATGACGGCTGTGACAGATGGGCTGAACTGGTCAGTGAAAAAACAAATGGCGCTGTAAAGATTGAGGTATATCCATCCAGCCAGCTTGGCGTAAAGGCAGACTTGATTGAAATGATGCTTTTAGGGCAAAATGTATGTACAATTGCAGATGGCTCCTATCTGATGGACTATGTTCCTGATTTCGGAGTCGTAATGGGGCCGTTCTTATTTACAGACTGGGATGCTATGTATAAAATCACTTCCAGCGATTGGTGGGCAGAGCAGGAAGAACTGCTTCGCCAGGAGGGGCTTGAAATTATTTCCACGAACTGGATCTATGGGGAGCGCCAGTTAATGACAAAAAATCCTGTGACATCGCTGGGCGATTTAAAGGGACTTAAAATCCGGGTGCCTAATAATGATATTTCGGTTACGATGTTTAACAATCTGGGAGCGGCTTCCACGCCCATGGCGCTGGGGGAGGTGTATACCAGCCTGCAGCAGGGTGTGGTAGACGGAGTTGAGAATCCTCTGACAACACTGTATAACAACGCCTTCCAGGAGGTATGTAAGAATGTTACCATGACAAATCATCAGATGACATTTTCTAACTTTGTTGTAGGGGAAAGCTTCTGGAATTCCCTTCCGGAGGAATACCGGCAGGTGATTCTGGAGTGCGGACAGGAGGCGGCTGAGTATAACAATGAGTTATACGGGCAGGTAAGCCAGGAAATGCAGACCGCATTAGAAGAAGCAGGCTGTACCATTTATACATTGGACGACAATGCCTTAGCCGGATTTAGAGAAGCCAGCGAACAGTTATATTATGACTATGAGGAAAATAGTACTTGGACAAAAGGTGTCTATGACAAGATTCAAACCATCATAAATGAATGATTTTCTGATGGGGTGAAGGTACGGATCAGAAACAGGGATGCTCTGCTTCTGATCCGTACAAAATAAGGAGGCCCTTATGAAGAAACTACAAAGATTTGCCGGAAACTTAGATGTAATTGTTGCCGGAATTTCATTATGCGCCCTTGTGCTGATGACGGTGGCCGGCGTTATTATGCGTAAGGTGGTAGGACAGCCCTTTGCGTGGCTGGAAGAAATGCAACTTTTCTGTTTTGTGTGGACGATCTTCCTGGGAGGAAGCGTTGCGTTTCGCACAGGCGGGCAGGTAAGCATTGATTTAATAGCAAACCGCCTGAAACCGGATAAACGCCGTATACTTGATATATTTTGTTATGTAGTTACAATGGTGGTTTTATTTTATCTGACGTTTGGCGGATGGGAGCTGACAAAATCAGTGACCAGAAAAGTGACGCCTTATTTTAAAATAAAATACTCCTATATTGATATCGCAGCGCCTATCGGGTGTATTTTGATGATGATTCAATATACATGTATAATTGTAAAAGAATTCTTTCAAAAGGGAAAAGAGCTGGAGAAGGGAGGGGAGGCATAATGTCGCCAATTGCAATTTCAGCAGTTGTTCTGTTGGTACTGTTGTTTTTAAACGTACCAGTGTTTGCTTCCATTACTGGAGCATGTTTAGCCTATGCGCTTGCCAATCCGGGATCCGGAATTACAGCGGTGCTGGCTGTTCAGCGGGAAATCAGCGGTATGCAGTCGGTTGCGATGCTTGCCATCCCCTTTTTCGTAGCTACAGGCGCATTGATGAATTATTGTGGAATTACCGACCGTATGCTAAATTTCTGTAAGGTTCTGACGGGACACATGTATGGCGGCCTTGGGCAGGTTAATATTGTATTATCTACTTTAATGGGCGGCATGTCCGGCTCTTCGCTGGCCGACGCGGCCATGGAAGCCAAATTATTAGTGCCTGACATGCGGAAAAGCGGATATCCAAACGGATTTGCCTCTGCAATTACGGCTGCCTCCTCCATGATTACGCCGCTGATTCCGCCCGGAATCGCAGCTATTATATATGGATCCGTAACGGGCACGTCTATTGGACGCCTGTTTGTGGCAGGAATTGGCCCTGCTGTTATATTATGCATTTTAATGATGGTAGTCGTATCGCGTTATTCTAAGACCCATCAGATTCCGCGCCTGCAGGAGCGGCGCGCAACCGGCAGGGAACTGTGGAAGGTGTTTATGCCTGCGATTCTTCCTCTGTGTCTGCCGATTATCATTATTGGAGGAATCCGTTTAGGCATCTTTACGCCGACTGAGGCCGGTGCGATCGCTATTTTCTATGCGCTCCTTCTTGGAATGATTTACCATGAAATCCGCATGGACAATATTTTGGACTGTATCAAAGAAACCGTATCAACGACGGCTTCGATTATGTTGATAGTAGGGGCGGCTACCTGCTTTTCCTGGATCCTGACATGGGAAAATGTTCCGCAGAATATGACCCATTTTCTGATTTCTCTCTGTCACAATAAATATGTATTCCTGATGTTGGTGAATCTGTTCCTTTTGATAGTTGGTATGTTTATCGAAGCCACAGCCGCCCAAATTGTGCTGGCGCCTATGCTGGCCCCCGTAGCAGCCGCATTTGGAATTGATCCGGTTCACTTTGGGATTGTGTTTATTTTCAATATGGCCATAGGTTCACTGACTCCGCCCATGGGCAATCTGATGTTTGTGACCTGCGGTGTAACGAAGTGTACTACAGAAGAATTTATAAAAGACTGCCGGGTATTTTATGTGCTTCTCTTTGCGCTGCTGATGTTAGTAAGCTATGTTCCGTTTGTGACTACATGGCTTCCTGATCTGATTTATGGAGTGATAGGATAATGAATGTGATTCGTACTGTGCTGGGCGATATTCCAGCAAAGAAAATAGGAGTTACCGACAGCCATGACCACTTAATCCGAAGCGGCGGCCCGGAGGTAAATCTTGACCCTGCTTTCTTAATGGATGATTTGGAGGCATCTAAAAAAGAGTTTAAGGCTTTTTTAGATGCAGGGGGACATACGATGATATGTATGGATCCAATTGGCTGTGGGAGGAATGTGCCAAAGATGATGGAATTGGCAGCGTGTTTCGAGGGGCAGGGAAATATTGTGATGACAACCGGTTTTCAGAAAGGAAGCCTGTATGATCCGCGGACTTCTTTTTTGGCTACGGTTGATACGTCTAAAGTAGTGGACATGATGATAGCGGAAATTACAGAGGGAATGGATCGGCACAGCTATAATGGCCCTGTTGTGGAACGTGTTCAGGCAAAGGCAGGGTTAATTAAAGCAGGCACAAGCTATCGCGTAATTACAGACCTGGAACAGAAAGCATTGAAGGTAGCGGCGCAGACACAAAACGCTACGGGCTGTCCCATTTCAGTTCACACGGATTTTGGGACGATGGGACCGGAACTATTAGATATTATTGAGAAAAATCAGGGAAACCCGGAACATACCATTATCTGCCATGTACAGAGAAACCCGGATCGCTATTATTATAAAATGTTATTAGATCGCGGCGCTTACCTCTGCTTTGAAGAGGCGGATAAGGCTCAATATCGCCCGGATACAGAAATTGCAGAGAATATTAAATGGATTTTGGAACAGGGATATGGCAGGCAGGTATTGTTGGGAATGGACGGCGGCAGGAAGGAAGGCTTAGCTTCCTATATGGAGCTAAAAGGATTGGCGAAAGGGCTTGATTATATGCTGAATCGTTTTGTGCCTGTCATGAGGTGGGTTGGCATCCTGGAAGAGGATATACATAAGATTCTCGAGGAAAATCCGGCCCGGGCATTTGCGATATGGCAGTAATGTCAGTAAAAAAGGAGGTATTCACTTTGAAATTTGTAATGACCCAGGCAATTTGCCCGGAAGGTATGGAGTTGTTGGATGAAGATGTCGAGGTCTATGTGGCAGATGATCCGGATCCAAATCATTATCTGGATCAAATGAAGAATACGGACGCTTTAATTGTCCGGATTGCGCGCTGTGACGGACACGCGATTGAAAACAGCCCGAATTTAAAGGTAATTGGGAGAACCGGGGTGGGATATGACACGGTAGATGTAAAAACGGCAACCGAGCTGGGGATCCCGGTAGTCATCACTCCGGGCGCAAACAACCGGAGCGTGGCCGAGCATGCAGTTGCGATGATGTTTGCACTATCCAAAAATCTGGTTGAAGCCCAAAATGAAATGTGCGCGGGCAACTGGGAGATCCGGGGCGCAAATAAAGCATTTGAACTGGAAGGAAAAACGGTGGGAATCATTGGCCTAGGCGCGATTGGCCGGGAGACAGCAGAGATCTGTAAAGGCTGTGGGATGAAGATAGCCGGATATGATCCTTTTATGAACCAGGAACAGATTGAAGCCGTAGGCGCGGCATATTACTCTGACTATGAGGATTTGCTGAAAGCAGCGGATATCGTGACGATCCATGTGCCTCTGACGGACGGCACCCGCGATATGATTGGGAGAGAACAACTGGCCATGATGAAAAAGACGGCGCTGCTTATCAATTGCAGCCGCGGCGGAATTATCAATGAGGCAGATCTGGCTGAAGCCCTGAAACAGGGCATAATCGCAGGGGCAGGTACGGATGTTTATTGCGACGAACCGCCTGAGGCGGATGACCCGCTGCTGCATTGCCCGAATCTGATTGTCAGTCCCCATTCCGCAGCGCAGACACGGGAAGCAGTCATAAAGATGGCGCAGATGTGCGTGAATGGCTGTCTGGCTGTATGCCGGGGGGAGAGATGGCCTTATGTGGCGGATAAAGTGGTATATGATCATCCGATATGGAAAAACAGGATCTGATTTTAAGATGACAGAAGGAGTAAAAAAATGAAAAGAGTTATTTCGATCGCATTAGTCACGGCCCTCGCTATATCCCTTTGCGCATGCGGAGGGAAAACGGAAAATTCTCCTGCGGCCAGCAACACAGAAAAAATCAATTTGACGGTGGCATATGCAGATCCGGAGGATTCCGTCTTTGGAAAAGGCGCTAATGCTTTTGCAGAAAAATTAGAGGAGTTATCCGGAGGGACGATAACCTGTACCATGTATCCAAATGGCACATTGGGAAGTATCCCTGAAGTAGCTGCTATGATCCAACAGGGAACATGTGATGTAAGTCCGATCGTAACGTCCTCTCTGATGGACTTTTGTCCTGAGTTAGGTGTATTTGATCTTCCGTTCCTGTTCGCTGACTATGAAGATGCCAACGATACCATCAACGGTGATGTGGGGGATTATCTTTCATCCAGGATGGCGGAGCAAAATATGCATGTGGCCAGTTGGATGACAATGGGATTCCGTGAGACAACCTCCAACAAACCGATCAATTCTTTGACAGATTTTAATGGTCTTCGTATCCGAACTCAGTCAAATGAAATCCACCAGGCTATTTTTAATGCGTTGGGCGCATCGGCAACGATTATTAATTTTTCGGAATTGTATACCGCAATGGAACAGGGGACAGTGGATGCACAGGAGAACCCATATGTCAACATCAACAGCAATGCTTATTATGAGGTACAGGACTATTTAGTAGAAACAAATCATGTATTCCAACTGGCGGCCTTGCTGGTGTCTGACAGTACCTACAATAAATTGACGGATGAACAGAAAGGATGGGTGGATCAGGCTGCGGCATACGCCGCAGATGTCGAATGGGAAGCAACCGAAGCAGATAATGAGGCCGCAAAACAGGCATGTATCGAAGCCGGCATGACATTTGTAGAGATGGATCACGATGAACTGCTGGCGGCAACCGAAAGTGTATATGATGCATATAAAGATCAGTATGGAGAATTATTATCAATGATGGAATGATCGGCCGGAGCGCGGCTTGTTCATAGAAGGCCTGAGGGCAGAGAATCCTCCTTGTTCTCAGGTCTTTTACAGTAAGGTACTGAAAAAGGAGAGCAAGTTATGGAAAAAGTATATAATGTACTTTTGAAGTTAAGTAATGGTATTTTTTTCATTGAAAAATACCTCTTATTGATAGCTGTCACGGTTGTAATTGCGGTCAATTTTATAAATGTCTGCCTGCGTTATCTGGCGAATAACGGTCTTTCTTATTGTGAAACACTAAGTGTCTGCCTGTTTATGTTCGTGGTAATTATTGGAGCCAATATATCGGTAAAAACCGATAATGAGATTAAAATTGAAATTTTCCGATTCAAATCACCGCGGCGGGATGCGGCGTTTCGGCTCTTTGCAGATATGATTGCCATTGCTGCGATTATATTTTGTCTTGCCGGCCTGTTTGCCACGATAGAAAGTGTTATGAGAAATTTGCAAAGGGTAACTCCGCTGCCGATCTACACGTACCATATTTATATTGCTATGGCGATCGGTTTTTTTATGATACTTCTGGATCATATCATTGTGTTCATCCGGCATTTGATTATAATGTTGGGAGGCCAGGTTGAAAGAGAGGCGAAAACCATATGAATCCCATTCTGGTTCTACTGATTTTATTTCTTGTAACATTATTTTTAGGGGTTCCGTTTGCCTGGAGCCTTTCATTTTCCTGCATTTGTACCCTGTGCTTTATGAGCGGTTTTCCGCTAATGACAGCAGTTCAGAAAATGTATAATGGCGGCGCAAAATATACGCTGCTGGCTATTTTTTTCTTTATGCTGGCCGGAGCGATCATGCAGCATGGAGGCATTTCCTCCCGTCTGGTCGATTTTTCAAAGGCATTGTTGGGACATGTGCGAGGGGGGCTTTCCATAGTGGTGCTGGCGGTCTGCATGATGTTTGCGGCATTGTCCGGATCCTCCATTGCCACGACGGCTGCGATCGGCGGGATGCTTTACCCTGAATTGGTAAAAGAGAAATATCCGGAGGGGTACTCAGCCGCGCTGCCTGTCGCAGGCGGCACATTAGGAATTGTAATTCCTCCCAGTATTGTATTTGTTGTATATGGCGCAACTACTGGAACCTCTGTATCAAAATTGCTGATGTCGGGCGTAATTCCAGGTGTAATGGCAGGTGTTTTTATGATCATTTATGCCTGGTTCTATGCCAAAAAACATAATATACCACGCTCCAATGAATTCTCCTGGCGCAGCCTGGGCTTATCGACAAAAAAAGCGATTTGGTCCCTTCTGATGCCGGTTATCATTTTAGGCGGTATTTATTCCGGCTTGTTTACGCCAACAGAGTCTGCCGCGGTAGCGGTCGTATATGGGTTGTTTGTTGCGGCCTTCATTCATCACGAAATGACACCTGAAAAGCTGGTACAAATTACAATTGATGCAGTCAAAGGTACAGCGAATATTCTAATGCTGATCATGGCTGCTACATTGTTTGGATATGTGCTGACCATTTATCAGGTCCCGGCCCTATTAACTGATTTAATGAGCTCTTTTATCACAGGGAAATACAGCTTTCTGCTGTTCCTGAATATCATGCTCATTTTTCTGGGGATGCTGATGGATTCGGGAGCTACTATTTTAATCATTGCGCCGTTAGTGTATGAAATGGCGGTAGGATTCGGGATCGATCCCGTCCAACTGGGCTGTATTATTGTATTTAACCTGGCCGTGGGACAGGCTACCCCTCCCTTTGGAAACTGCCTGTTTGCCGCAATTCCTGCAACCAGGCAGGATATCATCACAATAGCCAAAAATGTACTGCCCTTTGTGGTTATTTTGTTTGCAACCGTATTCCTGATTTCCTATGTTCCCATTTTTTCCATGCTTTTGCCAGGCATGATGAAATAGGAGAACCGGCAATAACGTTATTTACGCGAAACAACAGCCGGGAGGACATGCCTGTATGTCCATCTGGCGGCTGCCGCGGGGGACAAATAAAATGAAAATCAATAAAAAATATTGGGGCTTTGCAATAAAGGAAGGTATCTAAATATATGTATGATATTGTAATAAAAAACGGGATTCTGTTTGATTCGGAACAGGGGAATTTTCATGCCGGGGATCTGTGTGTTCAGAATGGGAAGATTGTGATGCCGCAAGGGGAAAGGGAAGAGGCAAAGACGATAATTGACGCATCCGGTAAATATGTATTGCCCGGTTTTATTGATGAACATCTGCATCTGGATTTGTATGGGAGCCTGATTGGCGCAAATGGAGATACGGTTTGTATTCCGAACGGAATTACAACTGCATGTGACGGAGGTACATGTGGGGCGTCTAATTTCCCGCAGTTTTACAACAGTAATATTATTCGTTATGAAGCGAATGTCTATTCCTATCTTAATGTCTCTACTTTCGGGAATAAAAGCCTTTGCCTGCATGAAGAAAACCATGACCCGAATGATTTTCGGCAGGATCTGATCGAGAAAATGTTCCGGAAATATTCAGGAGTTTTACGGGGATTGAAGGTTCGGATGTGTAAAGGTACATTGGAGAATTATGGAATGTCGGCTCTATACCGCGCTATGGAAATAAGTAAGCATCTACAGAAAAAAGGATATCACTGCCCGCTTGTAATTCATTATGACGATCTGCCGGATAATGTGACTGTGAAGGATTTATTCCAGGCGCTTAGAAAAGGGGATATCGCAGCCCACATTTATCAGACAAAGGGGGAAACCATTTTTTTAGAAGATGGGACAATCCACCCGGCTGTCAGAGAAGCGCGTACCCGTGGCGTCCTGATGGACGATTGTCATGGACGGGTACATTGGAGTATTCCAAACTTAAAAATGGCAGTTAAGCAAAATTTTTTACCTGATATCGTCAGCAGTGATACAGTCCGGCTCAGTGAATATGTCCGGCCAGGTTTCTCACTTCTGTATGCATTAAGTATGCTCAGTGCAGTTGGAGTTCCTCTCGAAAAGATACTACAATGTGTAACAATCAATCCGGCCCGGGCGCTTGGGATTTCGGAAATGGCAGGAATATTAAAAGACGGGATGCCGGCAGATATAACTATATTGGATATCGTGGATACCAACATGACATTATACGATAATTATGGAAACGATGTTGTGGGGAATAAGCTGTTTGTTCCTCTATTAACAATGATTGGCGGCCGGGTTGCGTATAGACAGATATATTTCTAATTTCCGCAGGCAATGGGCCAAGCGGACACGTTTGCATGCACATTTGGCGGCTGCCGCTCATCCGGCAGCCGTCATACCAAATTTCTAGAGCGTGTTTGAAAATTGCTTTCTGGTAGCTGTGCGTGCCACTTTGTGGGAGATTTGTGCCAAATGAACGCGGCGCAGTGGGCTGCGTTAAGTGAATTTGGCACAAATATACCGCGAAGTGGGGCGTGCAGATGCCAGGAATGAATTTTCAAACACGCTCTAGTACATCGTTCACTAATTAACTGGACTTTATTATAGCCGAAAACACCTATAGATATAGTGTTTTTATAGTCCGGTTATTTAAAAAATGCCGTACTAGTATAGATCGATTTTAATTTCTTTACATTATTATTTTAAAATCCATATTATTTACAAAGTTTTTAGAAAATGGTTTTGTAAGGTTATTTAAATCGTATTATACTAGGATCCAAGTCAGGAGCGCCGGTGCAGCCTCTGTCTGTGAGCTTGTTTCGGCCGCAGATAACGCTTATATCCGGTTCTACCACGGTCTTGTCATCCGCGTCAAACAGTTGGACGGCAAAAGGCGCAGGATAAACCTTGCAGAAGCTATTTTTAGAATCAATGTAGTCTGCAATAATCTTTGGCAGGAACAATGGCATGCAGAAGGTGTATGGGGCGCTGCGGCGCATCCTAGAGTAGTCCGGGCGGGGAGAGGAACGATCGGGGGGGGGGGCGGAGGGAGAGGAGGCAGATTGTGGTGGAGCTGCCAAAGCTTCCAAAGGAGTTAAAAGAGGACAGCGACGAGATCCTGCTGTGGGCGAAATTCATAAACGCGGAGAAAAGGAGGAATTTAACATGCTGGCGGAAAGAACCCCCTATATCGAAAAGGCATATGAGAAGCTGCAGGTGCTCAGCCGTGACCGGGAAAAACGTCTGGAAAAGAGAAAACGAAACAGCTTACAAAAGCAGCGCCATACATCCGGCGCTGCTTTTCGTCTGCCGGAAGAAACAGCCAGCGGAACATGTAAAGTTATCTTTGAACAGTTTTTATGCTCCTTTATGTTCTTCTTTATACTGCTTCAAGGCCCGCGCGAGCTGATCCGGGCAGGAAGTGGGGCGGAAGCCGCAGTTTATGCCTTCCGTACGGGCGATCACCTCGTCGATATCCATGCCTTCCACGAGCCGGGCTACGCCCTGTGTGTTGCCGGAGCAGCCGCCGACAAAGCGGACATTCTTCAGTTTATTGTTTTCCACTTCAAAGCTGATTTCACGGGAACAGACGCCCTGTGTCTTAAAATTCATAACCTTTTACCTCCAGATGATTCTTTTTATAAATGGATATGTAAATATAATATCCCGCATCTCTTTATTAAATGATTCCTGACAGCAGCCATTCACAGGTTATCGAACGGTTCCGCCGGGCAGACAGCCATTCGCATGCTCAAAACGGCTATGATGATTATATATCCGCACAAAAGCAGTTGTCAAGATTCCAAAAACTGTTTCAAAAAAACATATAAACCATGTGTTGAAACAATTTTGGGGAAAAGGCGTTGAAAATGTTGCGGGATTGTGGATAACAGACAGGGCAAAAGGCCCTGTTTTTGCTTAAAATAATTTTTTTTGCTGTCAGGGGCAGATTGGCACAAAAATTGCTAATTATATAGGGTGTGGGGATATCATTTCATTGATTTTAAAAGGAGGTTATCTTATGAAGAAAAGTAAAATGCGTTGTTATGCAGCTATTTTGGCAATGGTAATGGCGGGATGCTCCCTTGCCGGATGTGGGGGAACACCATCCGGCACACAGGAGACAGAGGGGCAGCCAAAGACGGTTCAGGAAAGTGTGTCTGATACAGAAGCCGAATCATCTGGGAAAGCGTATCCGTCCATGCAGATAGATATGGCGTGTAATAATTCCAATTCACCGGACGAAAGCCTGCTGTTAAAGTTCGCAGAGCTGGTGGAAGAACGCAGCGGAGGCGCTGTAACGGCAGTCGTATTTGCGGGAACACTTGGATCAGAGCTGGAGATCGATGAACAGATCCGCTCGGGAACGGTTCATATGTATGTCTCAGCGACGTCTACGATTTCCACATATGCGCCGGATTATAATACATTTTCCGTACCGTATGTGTATTCAGATCGCGCTCAGGTGATGGCTTCATGGCAGGGGAGCATAGGAGAGGGATTACGCCAAAAATACGCGGATGCCGGAATTTATACGTCGGGCGATACATTGTTCATACGCGGAATGCGGGAGCTGACATCGAATAAGATTGTGAAAACCGCTGACGACGTGAGAGGTCTTAAACTGCGCCTTCCCAGTACAGCGGAATGGGTGACTGTATGGTCAAAGATGGGGGCCAATGTGGCGACGATTTCGTCAGCAGAGGTATTCAGCGCCCTGCAGACAGGGGTGGTGGATGCACAGGAGAACCCGATTATTTCCAACCATGATAAGGGGCTGCAGGAAGTGCAGAAGTATACGATCATGACCGATCATATTGTTGACATGCTGCCAGTCATTTACAGTAAGAAATGGTTTGACGGACTGGATCCGGATACCAGGGAGCTGATTAAGGAATGCCTTGATGATGCGACAGACTGGGCAAATCAGTATGCGATTGAAGTGACGGAAGAAAATAAGGCTGAGATGGAGGCAGCAGGAATGGAATTTATTGAGGTAGATACCTCCAGTTTTAAAGAGAGCGCTCTGTCATGCCTGGACGAGCTTGCTAAGAATTGGGCGGATGGCGTATATGATCAGCTTATGAAGGACATTTCCTAACGAATCATGCATATCAGGACAGGGCTTTGTTTTGAACAGAGTCTGGAGGAGGTTTTATGCTGAAAAGACAGATACGTTTTTTGAATGGGATCTATGATTTCCTTGGACTTTTATTTATGGCGGGCCTGATTTTGTGTTGCTGGCTGCAGGTGGCGGCCCGTTTTATCAACAGTGTGACGATTGTGTGGACCGACGAGCTGGCCGGTTATATGATGGTTGGCTGCTGCTTCTTTGGGGCGGGGACGGCAATGCGCCATGGAGGCCATCTGGGCGCGTATTTTTTGCGGGATCGCCTTAAGGGGAAGATGTGCGGACTCGCCCTGCTGTTTAACGCCCTGATCACCATGGCAGTATTAATTATGTTTGTGATCGGAGGCTTAAAGGAGCTGGAGCTGGTAGGGGGGAATATGGCCACGTCTATGCCGTGGCTGAGCCAGAAATGGCTGTATATCCCCCTGATTATTGGCAGTGTTTACATGTTTTTTTATACGCTTCGGGATGCGGCGATTGCTGTCCGGATCATCCGGACAGGGAACGTGGAAGGATTTAGGACAGGGCTTAGCAGCCCGTTTCCGTCGGAGGTGAATGAATGCTAATCGTACTTTTTGTCGGGGTTTTGGTTGTACTTATGCTTTGCGGCGTCCCGGTTGCATTTTCTATGGCGGCCACAGCGTTTGCCTCAGCCGTATATCTGTGGGGATTTGAGGACGTACCGCTGCATATTTTAATCCAGCAGACCGTTTCGGGCGTAAACAGCTTTACATCCCTTGCGATTCCGCTGTTTCTTCTCGCGGGTCAGTTAATGAATGGGAGCGATATTACAAACCGTATCTTTGACTTCTGTCAGGCCTGTGTGGGAAGCCTGCGCGGTGGGCTTGGGCATGTCAATATTTTGTGCAGCGTTATTTTTGCGGGTATGTCCGGCACAGCCGCGGCAGATGCGGCGGGGCTTGGGACTATGGAAATTAAAGCGATGACGGATGCCGGGTTTGATAAAGAATTTTCGGTTGCCGTGACAGGGGCATCTTCGCTGATTGGCCCGATCATTCCGCCAAGTGTGCCAATGGTAATGTATGGGGTTCTTGCCGGGGTATCCGTATCCGGTTTGTTTATCGGAGGAATATTGCCGGGACTTTTGATGGCCGGGGGGATGATGGCCATGGTGTACATGTATTCTGTAAAACGCAATTATCCGCGGGGAGAGCCCTTTAGCTTAAAAAGACTGTGGAATGCGTTTCGCCATTCGATTTTGTCCCTTATGACGCCGATGATTATTATTGGAGGAATCTGGTCCGGTATTTTTACCGCGACTGAGGCGTCAGCAATCGCCGTTTTATATGCATCAGTTCTGGCTCTGTTTATCTATCAGGATATGAAACCGCGGGAGTGGGTTTTACTGCTTAGAAAAAGCGTACTGGACTGCGCGTCGATTATGCTTGTGCTGGGCTGCGTGTCATTATACGGTTATGTACTGACCCGGACGCGTATTCCCGTATTACTGGCTCAGAGCGTGGTAAGCCTGACCACAAACAAGGCGGTTGTAACCATGATTTTGATGATATTCCTGCTTTTTATAGGGTGCTTTATGTCTACAACCGAGTGCGTCCTGTTGTTTACGCCGATTTTTCTGCCTCTGATGCAGCAGGTGGGGATTAATATAACAGTGTTTGGAGTGGTGATGTGTCTTGTTCTGATGATTGGGCAGATTACGCCGCCGTTTGGGACATGCCTGTTTATTTTGTGCAAGAATGCAGGGCTTGGCATGGACGTGGTGGTAAAACATACAATTCCGCTAACCATTCCTGTTCTGATCACGGCAATTTTATGCCTGATTTTCCCTGGGCTTGTTACATTTCTGCCCAGTGTATTTTCATAAGCAACCAGACAGTTTATTTTAATTTTAGGAGGATAACGATATGTATGCAACCAATCAAATCAGCGGCGCGCGTATGCTGCGGGAAAGGCTGAAGAATCCGGAGATCATCGTAGCGCCCGGCGCATATGACTGCCTGTCAGCGCGCCTGATCGAGCAGTGCGGTTTTGAGGCAGCCTTTATGACCGGCTACGGCGCGGCGGCATCCATTCTGGGAGAACCGGATTATGGGCTGATGACCATGAATGAGATGGCCAATGTATGCGCCAACATGAATGCGTTTTTAAATATTCCCCTGATCGGGGACATTGACACCGGTTATGGCAATCCGCTGAATGTGTACCGGACCGTAAAGGAATTTGAGAGGGCCGGAATGGCGGCGGTTCACTTAGAGGATCAGGTGTTCCCCAAACGGTGCGGCCATATGGAGAATAAAGCAGTTATCTCCATGGAAGAGCATGTGGAAAAGATCCATGCCGCTGTGGAAGCGCGCGAGGAGATGCTGATCATCGCCCGCACGGACTCCCGCGCGACACATGGCCTGGACGAAGCGATCCGCCGCCTCGAAGCCTACCGCGACGCCGGGGCGGATATTGTATACGCCGACGCCCTGCGGAGCGACGAGGAGCTGAAGGCTGTTGGCTCAATCCCCAATGTCTATAAATTCACAAATCAGACGGAAAACGGAAAGACGCCGCCGCGGACGGCGAAGCAGCTTGAGGAAATGGGCTTTAATATCGTGATATTCCCCTGCGGGACCGTGTTCACGGCGGCAAAGGCCATGCAGAAGATGTTGAAGCAGCTTAAAGCAGAGGGAACCTCCGAGGGGTGCGTGGGGCAGATGACGACCTTTAATGAGTTTACCGGCATTGTGGGGCTTCCGGAGCTGCAGAAAAGGGAGGCGAAGTTCAGGACGTATGAGTTCAGGCAGCCAGCCGGAACAACGTGAACCCTGTCCTGCCATCAGTAGCATAATTGCCCCAATAATCGTAACGGTTCAGACAACCTGAGCTGTAACCAGTAACCATCCATCTCCCATAATTATTTTTAAAACCAGTTGCCATCCCTCCAAAACTACATTATAATTTTTATTGGCAGATGCGCAGCGCTTACAAAGAAACATCCTGCGCACTTTGCCTGGTACAGCATTGCATTCATTCGCGGGTAAACATCACTCGCGAATGAATGCAACGTTGCACTGGGTTATTTTGCGACAGTTCCTAAGGATTAAAAATTTGGAGGAAAAAGGAATGCTTGGTATTATCGGCGCAATGGACGAGGAAGTGGCAAAGATTAAGGAGGAGATGACCGATGTCTCGGTCACCACAGTGGCCGGAATGGATTTTTATCAGGGAAAGCTAAAGGGCAGGGACGCGGTTGTGGTGCGCTCCGGTATTGGAAAGGTCAATGCCGGGATGTGCAGCCAGATTCTGGCGGACCGTTTCCAGATCAGCGCGATCATCAATACAGGAATTGCGGGATCTCTGAGAAATGAGATCAATATCGGCGATATTGTGGTGTCTACGGACGCGGTGCAGCACGATATGGACGCCAGTGGATTCGGATATAAGAAGGGGCAGATCCCCAGAGTGGATACACTGGCGTTTGAGGCGGATAAGGAGCTGATCGAGCTGGCTCTTTCGTGCAACCGGGAGGTGAACCCTGAGATTCAGACCTTTACAGGGCGTGTGCTGAGCGGGGATCAGTTTATTTCCGATAAGGAGAAGAAGGAGCGGCTGATCGAGACGTTTGGCGGAAGCTGCACGGAGATGGAGGGCGCGGCGATCGCCCAGGCAGCTTATTTAAACCATATCCCGTATCTGGTGATCCGGGCGATCTCCGATAAAGCGGACGACAGCGCGGGGATGGATTACGCCGTATTTGAGGAGCAGGCGATCCGCCACAGTGTAAAGCTGCTGCTGGAGATGGCGGCAAGGTACGAAAAATAAAAATAACGCTTCAGACATGGCCTTGAGAATCGAATCAAGGCCATATTTGACGAACGATTTTTGGCTTTCTCATCTTCCCAAAGATAAAACCGGAGGCTATAATATAGGCTATCTGGAAAATCTGGAGAAGAAAGGGGAGCTTTTTTATGTTGGAATTTTTAGCATCCGGAAAAGCATTATCCGTGCTTGCGGCGATCGGAGTCATCGGGATTGTGAGCAAACTCATTACACGGAGCCTCTACAAAAGATTATTGAAAGAAACAGATAACATGGCGATGACGAAGAACAAAAACTTAAAAGCACTGAAGCAGAAGCTGGAAAATGCCTATCGTCTGAATCAGAACATTGTCAATACGCAGGCATATTTGGAGAAGCAGCTATACGGTTTCCGGTTTATGAATCTCTCTCTGGATACATGGAATAACCTGTCCATGCAGATGGTGATTCTGGGGCTCCTGGCCGGAGGGGCGGGATCATTTTTGGCTTACTGGTACAGGCTGGATTCCTACTATATTGTATTATATGCATCTGTTGGCGCTTTGAGCAGTCTTCTTCTGACCTTTTTGGACAGCAGTTTTAATATTATCCAGAAACAGCAAAGGCTGGAGACGGTTTTACTGGAGTATATGGACAATTCCGTGTTTGTACGGGCCGCCAGGGAAAATACGGGCCGTGATGCGGCGATGTCCAGGGCGGCGCTTACGGCGCAGGACTGGGACAAGGATCGCCAGGCGCGCGAAGAAAGAAAAGACCGCCAGACACGCGAGGATGAGATCATAAATGAGCGCGGGGCGCGCGGTGAGGAGGCCAGGGAGCGATCCCGCGACGAGGAGTTTAAAGAACGCATGTCCCGCGAGGGAAATAAGGACAGCCTGGCGCGCGGCGAGGAGACGAAGAATGGCCTCATTAAGGAGGAGACGGGCAGAGGAACGATACGCAGCATTAAAAGCAGGAATTCCAGGGCGGATGATCTGCTGCGGGCTGTGCGGACGATGAAGGAGGAGGACGAGCAGGAAGCGCCTGTAAAGCTGAGGGAAATGGATCGCGCGGAGCGCGCCGTGTCAGGGGCATCCAAAAAGGGCAGAAATGCGCCGCGGGATGCGGCATACGGCGGCCCGGAGGAAGACAGCCAGGCCAGGCGGGATATTGATTATTTAAAACAGAGTCTCGAACAGATTGCGGCCAGTAAGGACAGAGGCCAGGAGGAAGCGCCTTCCAGGGAGAAGGACTGGCTGAAGAATTTAAACGGCGAGGAGCTGAAGCTGATCGGAGAGATCATGCAGCAATATTTTTCACGGACATAAAATGGGGGCATGGCAGATGGAGCATGGCGGCGGTTCGGGTGGGCGGACGGTTATAATTATAGTGTAACTGGTAAGCTGTTGCTATTTACGGGCGGTATCTTCTTGTCCGGCTATGCCGGACAAGAAGCATCGGGCGTTCGCCCGATGTGGAAAACTGGCGGAAAACCGCCTTACAAGCAAGCTTGACGTCTGTTTTCCGCCAGTTTTCCCCGCCCTGCGAACTGTAAACGGTAAATTGGCGGTTGCGAAATGGCGGTTGCATTGATATAATGAAATACATAGGACAGCCGCCGGAATGCGGCTGTGAACAAGTGAAAAAGGAGACAAAGACAATGGGAAAAGAAGTTAGGTTTGATTATTCCAAGGCAGGCGGATTCATCGGCCAGGAGGAGCTTGGCAACTTAAAAACCAGCGTGGTGGCGGCCAGAGACACGCTGGTAAACCGGAGCGGCGCGGGGAATGACTTCCTGGGCTGGGTGGATCTTCCGGTTGACTATGACAAGGACGAATTTACGCGTATTCAGAAAGCGGCGGCGAAGATTCAGGGAGATTCCGATGTGCTTCTGGTGATCGGTATCGGCGGCTCCTACCTTGGGGCAAGGGCGGCTATTGAGTTCTTATCCCATAGCTTTTACAACAATTTATCAAAGGATAAGAGAAAAACGCCGGAGATTTATTTTGTGGGAAACAGCATCAGCAGCAAGTATATCAGGGATCTGCAGGACATGCTGGACGGAAAAGATTTCTCCATCAATATCATTTCCAAATCCGGCACCACCACAGAGCCGGCTATAGCCTTCCGTGTATTTAAGAAGATGCTGATTGAGAAATACGGAAAAGAGGAGGCCAATAAGAGAATCTATGCCACCACAGACAAGGCCAGGGGAGCGCTCAAGAGCCTGGCGAATGAAGAGGGCTATGAATCCTTTGTGGTTCCGGACGACGTGGGAGGCCGCTACTCCGTGCTGACCGCTGTGGGCCTTCTTCCCATTGCAGTCAGCGGGGCTGATATTACAAAGCTGATGGAGGGCGCGGCGTTCGGAAGAAAGAAAGCGCTTGAGACGCCGTATGAGGAAAACCCGGCGCTTTTATACGCGGCGGTGCGCAATATCCTTTTAAGAAAAGGAAAGATGGTCGAGATCGTGGCAAACTACGAGCCGTGTCTGCATTACGTATCCGAGTGGTGGAAGCAGCTTTACGGAGAGAGCGAGGGCAAGGATCAGAAGGGCATCTTCCCGGCCTCCGTTGACCTGACCACAGACCTGCACTCCATGGGACAGTTCATCCAGGACGGCGCGAGGATTATGTTTGAGACTGTAATGGAGGTAGAGAGTTCTCCGGCTGAGATCATTCTCGAAGAGGAAGAGGTTGACACGGACGGCATGAACTATCTGGCCGGAAAGAGCGTGGATTTCGTCAATAAGAGCGCCATGAACGGCACGATTCTCGCGCACACGGACGGCAGCGTGCCGAATGTAAAGGTTATCATCCCTGAGCTGGATGAGTACAATCTGGGACAGCTTTTCTACTTCTTTGAGTTCGCCTGCGGCGTCAGCGGATATTTACTGGGCGTGAATCCGTTCAACCAGCCGGGCGTGGAGAGCTATAAGAAGAATATGTTCGCACTTCTCGGGAAGCCGGGCTATGAAGAGGCGAGAGAGGCGCTTTTGAAGAGATTATAAGAGGCTGCGGATTGCGGTTTTTATAAGGAATGAGCCGGGAAGGCGTGGGGATACAGGAGTTTATATAAGGATATAGTTAGGCCGCCGTGAAGTCACAGGGAGTGATTTTGCGGCGGTTTTATGATGCATCCATACATGACGCTTAATGAAGATACAGAAATTACACATTCTGAGATGAAGCCTGATGGACGTGTTAAGGTATATATTGAAACACCGAATGAGAAGGGCTGCCGCGGCGGCATCGTTGACCGCCGACAACGCAGTCTGATGGAAATTTAGGCAAGGAGGTTTGCCTGAATATAATCGGTACAGTACAGTAGTATATCATCGGACATTAAATACGCTATACGAACCTATGGCTTTAGCACTGCCATTCCCCAAATTGGAAATAGGAAAGCCCCGGAGGCGACGCTCCAGGGCTTTTTGTCATGCTGTATGAAAAGCGCCCGCTTCATTTTTGTCTGTTGGCAAGATACCCCCCAAAAAAATTCTTCTGAGCCGCATCACGAAACGGTAACAATTTAGTGGAAATCCTGGAATTACTGTAATTTGACAACAAACAGGGCATATACTATAATGGGGATACATAATACATCCGGATTGTTTGGCAATAAAGACGGAATTTTCATCCTGAAATCACAAAACTCTCTGTTTTGACAGACAAGCTGCCCAAATTATCCGCCTGTTCCGTTCATGAAGGGAGATAATATGCATAAATACACCGCGCCGTCCAAGGAATCCTGGGGAACCCTGCGCAAATGGTTTGAGACAAATTGCGGAGCTCCTCCATTCACAGAGATCCTCAAAACAAGCGAAAACGGGTTTGTCCGTAAATACAGCGCCGGCTCAGGGATATCCGGAGCAGACAGCACAGACAGAACCGGCAAAGAAATCAAACAGACCAAAGCAGCCAAAGAACCTCAGGCAGCCAAAGAGCATACGCTCTGCGATAACAGCGCCCCGTCCGCAGAGGAGCTGCGCAGGTTCCACCGCTGTGTTTCCTCTGCGGCGCATAAGGCGAAACATCTGTTTTTCAGCCTCTACAATCTTTCCTCCCGGGACATGCCCCAAAAGGCCGGCATCCTGGCAGAGCTGCCGGATTTCTTCGGAGATGTGACGTCCTATTCCGATATCTTCGACTGTATAGCAGGAGCGGAGGACGGACTTGACGTATTTTCCCCGGCCGCCTATTTTGCGGATCTGATGCGGATCATCGAGACATACATAACATCGGAATTCGACATTCCGCCCGGCCGGCGTCTGCGCGACCGCCGCCCGGATCTCTATTCGCTCCTGCTGACAAGGGAAAACACAGAGACGCTTTTGCCATACACGGATATCATCCGGGAACGCCTTGCCGCGGCGCTTAAAAAGCTGGATCCGGACAGGTTTGGGTGTGGAAGCGCTATGGGAGCTGCGGGTGCGGCGGGCAGAGAAACCGCGGGCAGGGAAACGAGGGGCAAAGAAACAGCGGACCGGGAAACCGCGCACATGGAAACGGCAGGAGGGGACGACGACGGGCGCATCAAGGCATACTGCGCCAAAAATGTATATCCCCCCGGCCTTCCTTTTTCGGAACCCTATCACATCGTCGCCGCGGCCCTTAAGCAGGGCGTCTTTTCCCCGGCGCGCCTTCTGGCCCTGTTTCGTCCCGATCTGCCGGAGGATCGCCTGACGGCGGCCGCGCTGGGCGTCAGTGCGGATTATCTGGCGGCGCTTCTGGCCTGCAAACGTGACTTTTACCCTGAATTAGACGCCCTGGCTGACTGGTCAGACGTCGATGCCGGACTTGTCATGCGCGCGGCCGGGCTTTCCCTAAAAGAGCTGGACGAATTGCTCGGGCGGGGCATAGACACAGCAGAGGAGTTTCAGCTTGCCGCCCCGGGATTTTATATCAACCGGGGCCTTGCAGCATGCCTGGAGCTCTCAGCGGATGCCCGGCGCGTTACAGGACTCACAAGGGCTTCGGTTCCCAACCTGATTCGGTTTGCGCGGGCAGCGGCTCTCACGGGGCTGACTTACGATCAGCTCGACGCTGTGATCGCGGACGGCGATATGGACCCTGCGCTTTCACGCGTTGCCGCTATCCGGAATATGCCAAAGGATCAGGAGGCGTTATTGCCGCTGATATCATCGCTTTGCGATTACGGGCCGGACAGCGCGTTCCGGGCCGTTTACGGCGGGCGTCTGTCGTCCGGCGCGGCATATGCTCTTTCAGACGCGCTCCCTGCCATTGCAGAAGCCCTGCATTATCCGGAGAATGATATACAGGCGCTCTGCTCGTATCTGTTTGGCTCTTCGGAGAGTATTTCCGCAAAAGAGCTTGGCGCGCTCTACCGGAATACGCACATGGCCGGGCTTCTTGGAACGGGCGTCGGCGAATACATTGCCCTGGCAGAGCTCGCGGGCGTCGGCGCAGCGGCCCTTACCGGCATATTCTCTGCGGAAACGCTCGATGCGCTTCTGACATATGAGGATATAAGCGGCATGAATGCGTATGAGGCGGATTATATCTGTACAGGCGCAGAGACGCCGTATGCGGGACCGGGCATTAAGGACAGCGATATTGCGGCGTTCTTGGATGGCATCAGGGCGCAGGCGGGCGCGCTTTCCGCAGACAAAAAGAGCTATGCCGTTGAGCAGGAGCTGATCCGTTTCCTGGGGATGGATGCGGCGCTGGCCGGATGCCTGTTTCATGTGATTCCGGCCCCTCCCGGCGGTTTCGCCTCCTGGCAGGAGACATTTTATAAGGAAGAGGGCCTCGCGTTTGCGCGGAAGGCGGTCAGACGGCTGGCCCGCGCGAAGCTGCTTTTGGACAGACTCCCGGCGGATGTGTTTGCGCTGTTTGCCGGGGAGCTCTTCCCGGACGACATGGAAGGGACGGTTGTTTACAGGGATCTGGTAACCGTGTGCAGGTCCGCGAAATACTACCGCGCCAATCCGCTCTTTTTTATGCTGGCTGCTGACGCGATGGCGGGCGATGACAGCCGGGCGGCTCTCGCGGGGCTGTGCGGGCTTTCGGAGGATGATATCGACGCGTTACTCTGCCCGGCGGCATTGTCCGCCGAAGGTATGCTGCAATTTGCGGCCAGACTGGACGCAGTAAAGACCGTGCGGATATCTGTTTCAAACCTTCTGTCCTATTTAGGCGCGCTCACAAAAGAAAACGGTTACGGGGATCTGCTTTTGTGCGCCCGCGGCCTTCCTGTCCCGGAGGGAAGCGGAAAGGCATACTGTTCGGCCCTGACGGCGCTGACGCTCCAGACGCTCGGCTCCATATACCGGGACATGGATACGCCGGAGGCGCTGTCGGCGTATCTGCTGCTTGACGTGCGCATGGACGATGCGGTGCGCACGTCGTATATACGCGAGGGGATCAATGCCGCCCAGACGTATCTGAACCGCTGCCGGAGCGGGCTGGAGCCCGGTGTCGGGCGGATCGATGGCATAAGCGGGGAATACTGATCCTGGATCATGGATTATTCGGAGTGGAAGGCCAACCGCATGGTGTTTGTCGAACCGGAACAGTACCTCCTGCCGGATATCCGCTCCTCCCAGTCGTCCCTGTTTAGGAGCGCCCTTTCGGAAGCTTCCGGAAAACCGCTGGATGCGGCGTTAGCGGAGTCTCTCTATGCGAAGTATCTGGACGGCTATGCGGAGCTTTCCAATATCATTCCCTGCGCGTCGTACCTGGCCGCGACAGACGGCGCGGAGGAGCTCTACCTGTTCGGGCGTACGAAGGCGTCGGGCGGGAAGCTTTACTACTGTATCCGCAAAGACGGGATCTGGGGGGAATGGGCGGAGATCCCTGTGCCTGTCCCTGTGACGGAGATCACGCCCATCTTCATCTTCGGGAAACTATACCTGTTCTGGCTTGAGAAGTCGCTGGGGGCCGCGCCGAAGATCTCGTACACGCCCCCGTCCCCGGGCGGCGGAACGGATGAGGGCGCGGCGGCGCGCCTGCTGCAGAGCACCTCGAATGTGACGAGATTTTCCGTAAAATACACGTACCGGAGCCTGCTCGGAAGCTGGAATACGGTTCAGACTCTGTTCGATGAAGCCTGCGTGGTTGAAGATTCGGACGCGGATTACGGCAAGCCGTTCAAAAACGCGTACGACGTAAACGGCGAGGGATACAGACGCCTTGCGGCGTTTCGGATCACCGAGCGCAACTTTTGCGACGCCTCCGGCCGGTACTATATCAGCCAGAACTGCGAATTTGAAAAGCTGCTGATCATGTTCGGCGGTTTTGTCTACCGCATTCCCGACGAGGCGGTTGAGAATTATTATCCGTTAAGCAGTCCGTTTGAAACCAGGGATAAGGCCGCTTTTTCCGAGCGCCATGCCTCGCTCTGTGATAAAATCAATCTTCTGAGCCATCAGAATATCTCCGGCCGGCTCTGCAGCGGCAGCGTGCATATATTCGGAAGCACCCTGCGCGAGGAAAATGCGGCGGCGGACGGTGAGTTCCTGATCTTTGACGAATACACAGGCGGGGAAGAGGCGATCGCGCCGGCGGCCGCTATGGATGAATCTTCCTCCATCATCAGCGCCGTGTACACTGCCGATGTGCTAAAGAACCCATTGAGCGCGCCTGATACGATCACTCCTAAATTTGCCGGGCAGGCATTGCCCAGCTATTCGTACACCGGAGAAAGCGGAAACTACGGAGGCGAGTTCTGCGACACATTAAATACCTATGCGCTGGGTACAAAGCCGGATGCCATGCTCCGGGATTTCCAGAATTATCTGGAGGGCGTCGGCATAGCGGTATTTACGAAGTCCGATACGGGCGGAGCCGGCAGCGGCGGCGTGGTGCGGATAAGCCCCGAAGCGCTGAGCGGAAACAGCTTTTATGCGTCAACATCGAAGACAGGGGTCACTCCCGCGCAGTTCGGCGATCTGTATACGATCCTCCTGCAATGCCTGGGATCCCGGAACCTGTTTGGAAGTGCGGATAACCGCCTGGCCTCGGATTCGGAGATTATAAAGACCGTGAACCTGGCCGGGGGCTTTATACTAAAGACAGGGGGAAAGGGCGGGGAGGCGTTTCTCCTGACTCCCGCGCCCGCAAAGAGCGAAAAGGGAAAGCCCGCGCAGCTTAAGCCCACGGACAGCTCCATTGTAATCAGCTATCCGAAGATAACCGCAGAGGACATCGGGCGCGCTGCGGGCGAATGCGGCAAGAGCAGCGAAGACATGTTTGATACCCTGTATCAGCACGAACCGCCGGTGATTGACATCAACGGCTATGTATACACGCCCAACGCCACCAGGCAGAACATTGCGGGAGCGCTGGAGAGGCTGTTCGGGAAAAACGTCCCTGAGCAGACCGTTGAGGGGCTGTTCCATCTGCTGAGCAACCGCCGTCTGGCGTCGAACCGTATGTTCTGGTCGCAGAGCGTGGATCAGGCGACGAGCGTGGAAATTTTCAACGCGCTCACGGATCACACAGGGAGCGGGTACGCGGTTTCACCTGTGGATACAGCCGTTTCCATGAACTTAAATCCAAAGGTAAAGCTGAGGAATACAAACGTGATCGGCGCGAATACGCCGTCAGAGGTCAGCCGGATTTTCAGCCGGTACGTCAATGCGCCGCTGCCTGTATCCCTGCGCTTTTCCGGAGGCGGCGGGAGCGGATTTGATATAAACGCAATGAAATTTGATGTGACAAGGCTTACAAATGCATCGCTTCCCTATATTGTACAGAGCTTCAGCACAGGGGGAGTTGACGCGTTCCTGAAGCCTGAAAACCAGCAGGCGCCAGTGCCGGCCATCTATCCGATTGAGCGTTTTTCACCCAATGTAAAAGCGCTTAACCTGCCTCTGGCAGCGGACGGCGCGCAGCCGGATTTTGACGGCTTATATAAAAACTATAATTACGAGCTGTTTTACCATCTGCCGGTGTACGCGGCAAAGACGCTCCGGGATTTTGGAAATTACGCGGACGCCAGGAAATGGCTGGAGTATATCTATTCGCCCCTTGCCGCTGAATCGTTTATTGATTTTAACACCTTTTCGCCCGTTATCCCCGGCAGGGAAAACGCCTGCCTTTCGGCGCTTGCTGGAACCGGGCTGCTTACGGCCGTATCAGCGGGGAGACAGGTGCAATACCGGGTGAAATACGGCTTTGGCCTCGCGGATTTTGAGAGTTCGGGCGCGCGGGCGGATCTTCTGGCAGCGGGTCTTTTGCCGGAGGATATCAATAACGTGGCTGCAATCCTTTTGAATCACACGCTGGGAGGCCCTTACGGCTACTGCTGGGGCTTTTTCCCGTTCCGCACCAGGACAATTGCCAGTCTGATCGATGACCTGCGCGACAGCGCCGAGCTGCGCAATTACCACAACAACCCCTTTGATCCGCATGCCATCGCGTCACTGCGCATCGGCGCATATGAAAAATATACGGTTTTAGAATATGTCGATTTGCTCACCGAGTGGGGGGACAGGGAGTTCGCAAAGCTGACCTGGGACAGTATTGCCAATGCGTCGTCCCTCTATGGCATGGCGGGCGAGGTTTTGGGAAAACGGCCGTGCGCCGTAAAGCAGCGCGCGCCAAAAGCGTCGGCCAGGTGCTTTGACGATTTATTTGCCGGAAACAGAAGGGAGCAGGGGCGCCGGGCTGCCGAATTGATGGAAAGGCTGACGGCCGTTCTGCTGGATGAGCAGGACGAAGCCTGGGCGGGAAGCGCTTGCAGCGCGGAGGATACTGAGTTTTTCTTTCCCTATTTCAAGCTCCCTGCCAGCGCCGCCGCTCTGTCGAGATGGGATATTGTGGAAGACCGGCTGAGAAAAATCCGCGGGAATCTTGACATCAACGGAAACCCCAGGAGTATCCCGCTGTTTCCCGCCGCGGCGGATCCGCTGGAGCTTTCGAGGAGCCGGGCTGCAGGCTGCGCATCGCCTTGTGCAAGGCGGCCGGTGATCGGGACAAACTGGTACCGGTATTCGGTTCTCTATGCCTGTGCAAAGGAGTTCACCGCCGCCCTTATCCAGTTTTCGTCACAGCTTCTGGCCTCCATCGAGAAAGGGGACGCTGAGGCGCTCCGTGTTCTGTCAGCGAGGCAGAGCGCAAAACTGCTCGCCTTTACAAAGGAAGTCCGCAAAAATACGATTGAGGCGCTGGACAGGGAAAAAGAGGCGCTGCAGATCGCAAAAGAGGCTGCCAAACGGCGCAGGGAATACTATAAAAAGCTTGCAGACGAAAATATTTCCGGTACGGAGAAGGCGGCAATCGGTCAGAATATAGCGGCGGGGGCGGCAAACGCCGCGGCCGCGGCGCTGTCAACCGTAGGAGGGGCGGTTTCGCTGACGCCGGAGGTCGGATCCCCGTTTGCAATGGTTTACGGCGGCAGGGAGCTTGGCAGCTCCATGATGAATTTTTCGATGGCCTCCATGTCCCTCGCGTCATCGCTGAGCTGCTCGGCCGGCGTGACAGAAACCTACGCCGCGTATGCCAGGCGGCTTGAGGAGTGGAAATTCCAGGCCGGACAGGCAGAGAACGAAATCAGGCATATGGAACAGCAGTTGTCCGCAAACGCCCTGCAGAGGGAGTCCGCGCTCAGCGAACAAAGAAGCGTGGATCTCCTTGACAGGCAGACCGACGAGCAGATCGATTTTTACCGCACAAAGTTTTCGTCCTGCAATTTGTACGGGGCGCTGAGCGGCCTGCTGCGCCGGCTGGTGTTCGATTCCTACCAGACGGCGATCGGGATCTCCGCGCGTGCCCAGGCGGCCTGGCAGGAGGAGACGGACGATTGCACGGATTTTCTTACCTATACATACTGGGACGACGCCAAATGCGGGCTGATGTCCGGGGAAGCGCTTATGAGCGCGCTGAACGCCATGCAGGCGGCATATATCGCCAAAAACCCGCGGCGTCTGGAGATAACGAAGACCATATCGCTGGCAAGGGATCTTCCGTCCGCCTTTGCGCAGCTTCAGAGCGGGAATGCCTGCGGCTTCACGCTGCCGCTGTCCCTCTTTGACGACGTGAAAAAGCCGGCAAACTGCCTGCACAAGATACGCTCCCTGACCGTCAGCACGCAGGTTGTGATCGGCGCTTTCCAGAATATAAACGCAACGCTGACACAGACAGGAAGCGCGATACTGGCTAATCCCGCGGATCAGGAGGCGCTGGCTTATATGGCCGGCTTTGGCCAGAGCGGGGCGGCCGCGCCCTCCGGAGTGACAGTAAATCGCCGCGCAGGCCAGGCGATCCATATATCCAACGCCCAGAACGAAAGCGGGATGCATTTCTACAACCCGTCCGGCGGCGCGTACCTGCCGTTTGAGGGAACAGGAGCCGTATCGCAGTGGTATCTGGAATATGGAGATGAAAACCCCTTTAGCCCCGGGGATATAAACGATGTCATTCTTACGATTGCTTATACGGCTCTGCCGGCGGGAAAGGCGTAACCGTTTGGCCGGCCTGAACCATTATGCGAGAGGTTTAACAGATGGATTATTATATCGATACACCGGAGGATTTAACCAACATTCTGGGGGCGTGCATCCGAAAAAACCGCACCAGAGGCTGCCGTTTTGTTATACGAAAGGATCTGGACTGCGGAATAATTACAAATTTCGCTCCCCTGGGCAACGGATCCCGTTATTCGTTTGACGGCGAGCTGGACGGGGCGGATCATGTGATTAGAAACCTTGAGATATGTCCCCGCCAGACGTATGATCTGGGCTTTTTCGCCAGGATCGGCACAGGCGCGGTAAAGAATCTGCGGTTTGAAGCAGCCCGTGTCAGGCAGGATATAAGCGGCGTGCGAAGCGGAGCCAAAACGACCCGGGCCGGGATCCTTGCGGCCGTCTGCCAGGGGACGATAGAAAACTGTTCGGCGCAGGGGACAATCGTTCTCCAGACCGGGGCGGGGGCCTGCCTGGCCGGGGGCCTGTGCGGCTCTCTCTCCTATGCGGAATCACAGATCCGCAGCTCCTGGGCAGATGCAGGTATCTCGTTTCAGGCAGACGGGACAGAGAACGGCGAAAACGATACTCTCTGCCTGGCCGGGGGGATAGCCGGGAGCGCAAACGGCATTATAGACGCATGCCACAGCGCCGGAAGCATCGCCGGGCCCCGGGATGCATCTAAAAGCTACGCGGCGGGCGGGATATGCGGAAAAGCGGATTCATGCGCAAAGATTACGTCCTGCTATAATCTTGGCTATCTGTACAGCCGCGCCGTGGAAGGCGACGCGTTGGGAGGCATTGCGGGCATAACGGAAAAAGAGGCCGTTGTTTCCGCCTGTTTTTATCTGTCATGGTGCCTGCGGCCCAAAAGCGCGGGAGAAAGGGTCAGGGCCGCAAACCAGGCGGGGGATAAAAAACGCTGGGAGGAGTTTACGGATCCGGAGAAAAAGCCAGGCTCCGTGCTGTCAGAGCTGGGCAGCGGTTACGCCTGTACGCCTCCGGGGCCGGACGGCTATGTGTACGCCCCTCATCTGGTTTCACTGGAGAAGACCGGGGACGCCGGGGCCTTAAGCGAAGCCTGCTTAAAGGCGCTCTGCACGCCGGCCGCGCTCTCATTTGCCGAGTCGGTCTATCCGCATACGACCAATCCCGTGAAAGTGGACTGCGCGCTGTCCGACGGCGCGCTGGCGCAAGTTTCGCTGACGGCAGTACGGCCGGATCAGACCCAAATCACCGTGGAACCGCCGATCTCTGGCAGTTCATTTAGCTATAATCTCGGAAACAACGAATATATAAATTATGATTTTTTATTAACATTGAAGGATAAATACGGCCGTACGGTAACGATTTCAGATACGGACATAGAAACAACCATTTAAGCGCCCTGCCGGGCAGGCAGGCGCTGCAGAAAGGAAGATCTTACAGGATGGAATATACGAACAAAGAGCCCCGCATCATTCTTCCGCACATAGAGAAACCGTCGGTGGCTGCAGGGAGGCTGCGATCCGCCGGGGGCTGCGCTAAAGCCGTATCGGGCTTTACCAAAGCGCCGCAGACGGCAGACGCTTATAATTATGAGGATTGCAGATATCACTGGGTGGGAAACGGATACGGGCCGGTTGCATATACGTATTTTGCCGACTTCTCCGCTATGGTATCGGGCGCGGTCTGTATGGAGATCCGGGATCCCGCAGGCCGGACAGTAGCCAGTGAAGAGATCCCGTTCACAGAGGATCTTCAGAAAACGCCGGTAAAAAGGATTACCAGAGAAGATCAGCCGTACCGATTCGATACCCTGACTTTTGCAGTAAAGAATGAGGCCGGCATGGAGTCATCGGCGCGCTGGCAGGAAGACAAGACGGGGGGACAGACGGCGGAAGCGGCGGGCCGCGCTTGTGTGCGGGAAGAGGCGCCGGCCGGGGCGTCATGCCAGTCCGCCCGGCCGGGCCGCCGGAATGCCGGGGATGAGAGGACAGGCGAAACGGGGCGCGGCGATGTGTGGGAATATCCCTTAATGCGGCTGATCTGGAGCCTGACAAGCGGTTGCAACCTGCATTGCCGTCACTGCGCCTTCCGCGACATGCATCAGAACATGACAGACTTAGACGGCCCGCAGATCCGCCGCGTGGCCGGGGATATCATACAGTTGGGCGTGCCGGATGTCTGCCTGTCGGGCGGCGAGGTGCTGACAAGCCCCTTCTGGTATGAGACGGCTGAGACACTGAGCCGGGCCGGGATTAAGGTCAGTCTCATAACGAACGGGACGCTGATAGACCGGGGGATCGCCGCGGATATAAGAAGAGCGGGCGCAGCCTGCGTTTCCGTGAGTATCGACGATCTCCCGGGGCAGGAAGGCGTGGTGCGGGGGGACGGAAGCTATGAAAACGCGCTCCGGGGCATAAAGCGGCTTAAGGAAGAGGGGATCCCTGTCTCTGTGGTCACAACGGTCAATGCATTCAACATACGCCGTCTTCACGAGATGCGGGACGCCTTTACAGAGTGCGGGGCTGATTCCTGGTGCCTGAAGCCCGTCCTGCCGATCGGCGGGGCGGGCCGGAGTCCGGAGCTGTGGCTGGACGGGCCGGACATCCGGACCGTTATTGACTTCTGCTATTCTGCGATAAGCACAGAGGGGCTGCCGGTGGTTCCGGCCCTGTCGTTTGAGATGCACAGTGAAAAAGGCGCGGCCGTGCTGCGGCATCTGTACGGAGAGGAGGCGCGCACCGATTTTCGCGGCGGCGACGCAGGCATCTTTTCCGCGCAGCTCCATCCGGACGGAAGCCTGGTGGGGATCTGCGTGTGTTCTCCCCGGGAGGCGGCCGGCAACGTGAAGGAGCGCTCCCTTGCCGATATATGGCGGGATAAACGAAGCTTTAAAGCCCTGCGCGAATTTGATCCGGACAGACTTTCCGGCTATTGCGGCGTGTGTGACAGGCGCGATACGTGTAAGGGAGGGGATCTGAGCGTGCGCCTGGCATTTGGCGGAATGAATGCGGAAAACAGGCTCTGCGCGTACAGGAATTCTATGCTGTCCGGTGTATCTATATAGACGGATTTCCACATATAGACTGGCGTTTGCCCTGCCGGAGGAGATTTGATGATGGATTGGAAGGATTTATGTTTCTCATACAGCGGCGTCTGCGCGGAGCTGTCCGTGAACGGCCCCGGTTTTGGCGGGACGGCCGATACGCAAATTAAGCTGCGCGTCCCGGGCGCCCCCGGGATAGCCCCGGATCTGGCGGTGAAATGGAATTTCGGCGGCATGAACGTGTTCGGCCGAGGCGTTTCGCTCTCGCTGCCATATTTTGAGCGCATGACTGCGGGCGGTGTTCCGGCTTATGATACCAGCGACTGTTTCATACACCCGCGCTATGGAGTCATACAGGCCGGGACAGCGGGGAATCCGGCGCGCTGTTACCCGCGCGCCGATTACGGCCGCTCGCGCATCGAATATCTGCCGGATACGGACGCGTTCCGGGAAACACTGCGCGACGGCACGGTAATCTGGTACGAAGAAAAGGAGGCGGGGCAGTCCGGGACAGGGTTTGTCTATTTTCCCACTAAACAAGCGGATCCGCGAGGAATGACCATCCGTTTTCGCTACCGTGACACCGGCGAGATCGCATCGGTCGAATACGGGGATATGCCCGGCGGCGGCTATGCGTTTGTCATCGATTTTTCATATGAACCGCGCCCGGACGGGGAGATAAGCTTCAGGGGCGGGTTCCCGTATGCGAGGCGGCTTCGCTGCTCTGTGATCACGGTGTCTTCGGTATTCACAGAGAAAAGAAAGATGCGCGAGATTGCTTTTTCATACGACAATACAACGGGATATTCGCTGTTAAACCGCATAACGGAAACCGCCTTTTCGGGCGGAGAAAAGGACGCGGCCCCATCCATCCGTATTTCCTATGGGGAAATGGGGGAGGCGGCGTTTACGGATATCACGTCTTCCTTTGCAGGCGTGGATATGGGAGCGGCGGTTCCGGTCAGTCTTTGCCGCGAGGGGGCCAGCGGGTTATTTGTGAAGCATTCATCCGGCGCATCGTATTCGCCCCCGGTCTGGGCGGACGGCCCGGCCCCCCGTTTCGGCTCGAAGGTATCTTTCGCCTGCCTGCCGGGAAGCTTTTCCGGAAATGATCCGGGCGTGACGGGGCGCCGCGCCGCGGGGAGCTTTTTTGACCTGGACGGCGACGGAGGAATCCAGCGGCTTGCTCCCGGAGGAGACGGATATTATGAGATCAGGGACGGGCAGTTCGGGCCTTTTACGCCGTTTGAAAGCATCTGCCCGGCAGGGGCCGCAACTGAATTTGCCGATATATACGGAGATGGGAGGCAGAGCGCGTTCACCGTCCTCTCCACAGGGGAAGGGGCCGGATGCGAGATATGCCGGGGACTTGGGAAAAAGGGCTTTGGCCGGCCCCGGACGGTCAGGCTCCCAAAGGGCTTCCCTGCCATTTCGCCCCTGAAAACGGAATATATTGGTTTTGTGCGGTTTTTCGGAGACGGATTACAGCACCGCATCGCTCTCAGGGACAAAAGCTGCGTCGTCTTTCCGAACCTCGGGAACGGACAGTTCGGGGACGGCATCCGCGTCGGGAACGCCCCGGATTTTGGCGGTGAATTTGATGCGGAACGCGTACGGTTTGCTGATACGACAGGGAGCGGGACGGATGATATCATCTATATCGGGCGCAGGCAGGTAATGGTATACCAAAACATAGCGGGCGCCTTTTTTGAGGCCCCGTTTGCGGCAGAGCTGCCCGAGCCGTTTGCGCCCTCTGACATCGTGTATGCGGCAGACTTTACAGGGGATTTGCTTCCCCAGCTTATTTTCATCAAGCGGGCGTCGTCCGGGACGCGCGTGTATTCTCTGCGGTTTGCGCACCGTTTTCTTATAAATGGACTTGAGAATGGTTTGGGCCTGGATGTAAAAACCGAGTATGCGTCATCGGCGGCATTCAGGCTTAAGGATGCCGCCTCCGGCCGGCCGTGGAGCAGCGCGCCCCCGCTCCATATCCCGGTCGTTACAGGAATAATCAGCCTGGACGGGGTAACGGGCGGGAGGAGCGAGGCGCATTATTCGTACCGTGACGGGCGCTATATCAGGAGCAGCCGCGCCCTGTACGGCTTCGGCTCTGTCTGCGAGACACGCTCTGATGCCGCGCCGCTGCCGGAAGACGTGCCGGGGGACTTACAGCCGCCGGTCCGCCGGGTAACGAATGAGTATTACATATGCGGATCGGAAGAGCCGCCGTCTGACGAGCTGGCTCTCATCGGCCTGCCGCTTACAACCTCTTTCGCCGGGGAGGACGGCGCGGCGCGGCTGCGGCATACCCGGACATACAGGGCAAAGAGGCTTAAAGGCGCGCCGGACGGCTCGTATTTTCCCGCGCTTGTGGAAGAAGAGACGGCGCTGTGCGGTAAAGATCCGCGTGTTTCCAGGACGTATATGGCCTATGACGATGATGGGAACATGACCGTGTCGGAAACGCATTTCCTTCCGCTTAAGAGCGCCGGGGCGCCTGCCGGACAGAGTACGGAATATATATCTAAGGAAACATGGGATTACATCAGTATTGATACAAATGATACATACATAAAGAGCATAATATTTAAACACACACATTATACAGGTAAAAACGGCGGCCGCCTTGCCCTTGCTTCCCTGCGGGAATACTATTACGCCGATCCGGCTTCGGGCCAGGCGCTTCCGGCCGGAGTCTGCGCTCTTCCGGCGCTGCCGCATCACAGCCGCGACATGGTATGCTCTGCCGGAGAACCGGATCTTGCAGGGCTTGAAGATGTGCTGCTTAACGAGTGCGGCTGCTGTCTGGAAAACGGATGTTACTATATCTCAAATGAAGCCTGCGGCTACGACGCGGATCACTTTTTCCGCCTCTGCTCCGTAACGCTCGGCAGTCGTGTCACAAGTCTGTCATATGATGACAGCGGCATATTTGTTACGGGCATTGAGCAGTCGTCGCCGGACGGCGTATCTCTTGCAGAAACATACGCCCCGGATTACGCGTCATGCGCGTATCAGTCAAAAACCGACTGGAACGGGAACACGCAGTATTATCTGCACGACGGATTCGGAGAGCTGAGGGCGCTCTCATACCGCGCGGCCATGACGCCGATTCCGGGGCCTCATTCCCTTGCGGAGTTCCTCTCCCGCCCGCAGGACTGGCTGGCGGGATGCACGGACGCATATATATACCATGACCGGAACGCGTGGGAGAATGCGCGGGCAGCGGCCTGCCGTGCGGCGGCTGTCAGAAAGGAGATGCGGGAGGACAAATCCGCCTCTGGCGGCCCTGGACTGACGCTGAGCGTAAGCTATACGGACAGCCATGGCCGCGGGTACGGGCAGGCGGTCCGCGACACGGATCACTGGATTATTTCGGAAAGGGCAGTCTATGCCGGGGAAATGAAGCTGCTGGAATATCCCCCCTGCCACAGCGGGGATCCGGACGGCGGCCCGGACGGGTATCCGACAGCGTACAGGTATGATCTGTTTGGCCGTATCGTTAAGGTTTACACGCCGTATTCCGAACCGTCTCCTGTTTGGCGCAGCGTGGAAACAGAGTATGAACCGTGGTATGTGCGGACAACCGACGCCCGCCTTGCGCCTGATGCCAAAGAACCCGGCAGGGCCCTTCGGTTCAGGCAGGATCTGGATCCAAGGGGGCTGGCCATCACAGATGTGTATGAGGAACCGTGTGGATCGGCGGACGCGGCTGGCGGAGATACAGCAGGCAGAGACGTGACAGGAAAAGATGCGGCAGTCAGAGATGTTCTGCGCGCGCAGATAGAAAGAGACAGCTCCGGAAATGTGGCGTCACTGTCCGACGGGCGTCTTGCCGCAGCAGGCTTTCACAACCTCTCTTACCGCTATGACAGGCTGGGCCGCGTGATAAAGACATTTTCCGCGGATGCGGGGGAGACGCTTAAGCTGTACGGGCATGAGGGACGGCTTATATATGAAGACTCAAACGGCACAGTAAAGCGGTATTCCTACGATGCGCTGGGGCGGTTTATTTCATTAAGCGTGCAGGCCGGAAAGGCAAAACCTGTCACAGCGGAGCAGATCGTATGGGGGGAAGGCGCGCCGGAAGCAGAGGCGCGCAATCTTAGGGGGCGCGTCTGGCAGCGCACAGACCGTTCCGGAACAACGGCCTGCGCGGGGTATGACCGTTTCGGGCGCGCGCTGGACGTGGAACGGCATTATGCAAAAGGCGGCGAAGTACGGGCGCGGTACTCCTATAATCTCGCGGGAGAGCTGAAGACGGCAGAAACAGGGCCTTTTTCCCTGGCATATTCCTACAGCCCGGCCGGAAAGCTCATGACCGTATCAACGGCGGAGGGAGAGAGGCTGAGCAGCTTCAGCTACAATGCGCAGGGAAATGTCTGTGACGAGGCATGCCCAGGCGGGCTGCATGCCTTCCAGAGCTATGACCCGGTCACCCGGTTTCTGGCCGCCCGGTCGGCGCGGTACGGCGGGGCCCTGCTCTGCAAAACAGAGTATCACTTCACAGCGCAGGGAAATCTCGCAGCGGCGGCGTATGAGGCTCTGGGGCGGGACCCATTGGCGGGCGCCTACACGTACGACGTCCACAGCCGCCTGATCCATGCCAGGATGTCACAGGGCGCATTTCAGGCAGACGAAAGCCATGCAGGCCGTCTTCACTCTAATGAAACCTCTGTCAGGGAAACGCTGTCAGAAAACATGCATAAAGATGAATTATATGCGGATCCACCTTATGTGGATGAAACGTATGAATACGATAACAGCGGGAACATTATATCCTTTACCCGCACGGGAAATATACTTCCATCCGTTACACGCAGCTTCGAGATTGCAGCGGACAGCAACCGCATAGAGGCCGCTGTGATAAACGGCCTGCGCTGTGTATTCAGCTATCATGCCCATGGAGGGCCGGAGCGGCTGGCAAACGGCCAGAGCGCCTCCTACGATGAGTTCGGCAGGCTGTCCGCTGTGGCCGGAGAGAAGATTTCAGAAGAATACGTTTACGACGCCCGGGGAAAACGCGCCGTTAAAACCGACTCAGCGGGAACGCGTACGGTTTATTTTACCGGCAATCCTCTTGCGGGAGATTACACGCGCCAGAGCGGCGGATGCGAGATGCTGAAGCTCAGTTTTGGCGGTATGCTGAACACGGTTCTGCTGAAATCCGATACGGAAGCGGAGACGCTGCGTCAGGTGACGGATCAGCGGGGAAGCGTCATTCTGACCCTGGATCGCGCCGGGAATCTCCTCCTGCACGAAGCCTTCAGCCCTTATGGGGAGGCGATCGCGGATGAAACAGGCGGCGGCATGCAGGAGACGCCGGCTCCGGCCCTGTACAGGTTTGCAGGCAGGGAGTACGACAGGGCGACAGGGCTCTGTTATCTCGGCGCGCGTTATTATTCCCCGGAGGACGGGCGCATGATAACGCCCGACGATGCGGCATACGCATTTCCCGGCGGGCTTTCGGGCCTGAACCTGTACGCCTACTGCCTCGATAATCCGGAAACGTTTGAGGATATTTCCGGAAACTTCCCCTCCTGGATCCGGGCGGCCGGACATTTCCTCTCTTCTGTATGTACGGTTTCAGGAGCCGTGGGAGGCGCGGTGACAGCGGCTCTGGGCGTGTCGCTGGGCAGGTATTTTAATGCCATTGATCCGTTCCGGGCCACAGCCGTGGCGGCGTTTTCCAGCGCGGCAGGGGCTTTCATCTCAGCCGGAGGGGGCGTGGGGGAGCGTCTTATCTCAGCCGCCGTTACAGGGGCCGAGGCCGGTTTGTATACGGCCGCCATTAATTACGGAAAGGAGGCTCTGTTTAAGCGCTTTCCCGGGCTGGCAAGGGAGCGCCCCGCGGCAGCCGGATATGCCGTTACAGGAATCAACGCGGCCGCGTTTGTCTTTACAGGCAATGTCCCGGGAGGAATGACAGTCCCTAAGGTGATCGGGGCTCTGGGAGGAGGAGAGCTGGGGGTGGCAGGCGCCCTTTACTCCGGCGAAACAGGCACGCTGACAAACCCCAGGACAGAAGGCGGCGCTATCCGCGTGGTCAATCAGGCGACCCATTACCAGCCGGAGGCAGGCCCTCTGTTACCGTCAGGAAAGTATGACATGGGGCGGATTGCACAGTATGGAGTCGTGGATTTTTCGTTTTACAGGAACGCCGGCGGGCGGTTTCAGGCGGCGCAGGGAGCCGCCAATAACTATACGGAGCACCGCGTGATTGAATACAATGCGTCGAAGGCGTCCCAGTGGAGCGCGCCGCAGGACATGGCGGATATGATGGAACTGTGCTATTATGACTCACACCCAAATAATCAGTATGCCACGGCGGATTTGGCGGTAATCGTCCACGGCGGCCCCGGAGGGCATGTTTTCATTGACGGGGATGCGCCATTGGCCGGCAATGTTCCTGTATCTCACACATTCGTACACGCAGAAACGCTGGCCAATGACATCGCGCAGCGAATCGGGATGAACCCGCTGCCCCCCGGATCGCTTATCAAACTCATTAACTGCCATGGCGGGGAATACCGGCCGATTGTGGGCACAACCGCGCAGCGCATAGCGGACAGGACCGGGATGCGGGTAGCCGCGTATGACGGCGCGGTCAGCATCTATGAAACGCTGCCTTACCAGGCGAATACCCGGATAGCCAGAATGTTTTACCCGCATTGACAGGGCGGCTCATGGCATGAGCTGTTACAGGGGATCCATACAGCAGCCCGGAGAAGATATACTCCAGGCTGCCTTTTCTACACGATCTCCTCAATATGCGCCACATAATCCAGCGTCCCCAGAGCCTCAATGATCTCCCTGTGCTTCTTGTATTTCCTCAATTCCTCCTTTGTTATCGTAAACGAGATGGAATACACGCTCAGACCCGAATGCACATAAGCCGGATTCAGCTCGATATTATCGATTTTCAGCCCCAGACGCCGTATCGTCGTGATAAAATCCTGCAGGTAAGCCACATTTTTCAGCTCCAGATGCACTTCAAAGTAATTGGACAGATCGATCAGATATTCCTCCAGAACCGGCAGCACAGCAAGGCAGATCAGCAATGCGGCAAAACCGCCCGCGGCGACGGTATAGAAGCCGCCTCCGGCCGCCAGCCCGATGACTGCGCAGGTCCAGAGCGCCACGGCGGTGGTTAGGCCCTTAATCTGGTTTCTGGAACTGTACAGAAACGAATTTCCGCTGATGATCGCGATGCCAATCAGGGCGGCGGCGGAGAGGATTGGGCCGGATCCGGCGCCTGTAAGGCGCAGGCTGTACTGATCCAGAAGCATGGCAATCGATGAGGCCGTGGATACTAAGATAAAGGTCCGAAGCCCGGCGCTGTGGCGTTTTCTGGCGCGCTCACAGCCAATGACCGCGGCAAACAAAAAGGCAATCGCAATGCGCAGCAAAATTGAATATGCATTCAATTCGCAGGCCCATTCTCCGAGCAGGGACGCAATGGGATCGACATATGGAATAAGGTTCATAAGAGGTTCCTCCTATCTTTGATTCAGAAATCTTCCGTGGCTGAAGACGTCAGCAGCCTGATACTGCTCCTCCGCGGCCTGCAGAAAAGCGAGCTCCTCCTCGGACTCGCGTGGGCCGTGGGAGGGAAGCTCTTTCTGGATCTGCTGGAGCCGTTCGATGAGGATTTCCACAGGCGTTTTCGGCGTCCCGGACTCCGTAACCGGGCTGACCTCAGTGATCATGTCAAGATCATTGGAATAGGAATGGGACAGATACAGCGCCAGCTTCGCACAGCCAGGCCCGATCAGCTCGTACAGGACGCTGGAAGCCAGGATAATGGTCTGCAGGCTGCCGCCGACTTCTGAACCCAGAGAACGGACGCACAGGGCCGCAAGGCCGATGGCGACCCCGGCCTGCGGGATCAGGGCAAGCCCCAGATAGTTCCGCACATCTTCGCCCTTCCCCGCCAGAAGGCACCCCAGATAAGCGCCCGCGTACTTTCCGGCGATCCGCGTCAGAAAATAAAGAATGCCGATTGTAAGGAGCGAAACGCCCCCGGCCATGGCGCCTGTATCCATCAGCGCGCTTAAATTAAAGCTTAAGCCCGAGCGGACAAAAAACAGGAGCAGGATAGGCGGACTGAAATAATTAAGCTGCTTAAACAGCTTATCATCATTCGTGATATTGATGTACGCCATTCCCATAGCCATACACCCGAGAAGCGGCGATACGTCCGAGAGCGCGCAGATCCCGCAGAACAGGAACATGACGCTGACGGAAACAATCAGCCGGTTATCCGTGGAACGGCGCGCCATCAGAAATTTCAGAAGCACCGCAAACGAACCTCCCAGCAGCATAACGGCCAGGTTCACCAGGATGGGCGACAGGATCGTGGAGACAGAGCTTCCCTGCGCCGCCCCAAACAGCGAGGATACGGCAAGGGAAATGGCGATGCTGTATGCCACAAGGCCCACAACATCATCCATGGCAACGACCTGCAAAAGCGTGTCAACAAAATCTCCCCGGGCATGCGTCTGCCGTATGGTCATAATCGTGGAGGCCGGCGCCGTCGCGGACGCCAGCGCAGAGAGTACGATAGAAAAGGCCATATCCAGGCGCAGGATAAAATAGGTCAGGATAAAGACGGCAACCGACGCCATAACGGCTTCCATGACTGTGATCACCACAGCCTTCATTCCATTCTGCTTCAGTACAGACAGCTTGAAAAATTCGCCTACGCTGAAGGCGATAAAGGCCAGGGCGATATCCGCCAGAAAGTCCGTCCCGGCTATAAAATCAGCGGGAATCAGATCCAGGCAGTAGGGCCCGATGAGAATGCCGGTCACAATATAGGCCGTTACATTCGGCAGCTTCAGCCGTTTTGTAATACGCGTCATCGAAAAGCCCAGAAACAGCATCAGGGCAATGGAAATAATAATGGCGGCCACATCGGAAGGGCCGTTGGAATGGATATAAAGTTGTTGTAACATAGCAGCTCCCCCATAAATCTTGAAATTTCTTTCTGGTTATGATACACTCAAATTACCAAAAAAAGAAATAATAGTATTTTTGCAGGATATAAAATTTTATTATAGTTGGAGATAAGGCTATGTTAGATGTCAAGGTATTATCGTTTCTGGAGGCGGCAGAAAAGAAGAATTTCACACAGGCGGCAAAGGCGCTGTCGCTGACACAGCCGGCAGTCAGCCACCACATATCACAGCTTGAGCAGGAGCTGGGGACCGCTCTGTTTATCCGGGGAAAAGGCAGGCTAAAGCTGACAGAATCAGGGGAAACCGTACTCCGGTACGCCAGGCAGATGCATTCCATATATGAGCGCATGCTGATCACCTTATCCGATCAGGAGAAAAACCTGACGAGGCTGCGGATCGGAATTACCCACACGGCGGAAAGCAATCTGGTGGCCGAAGTGCTCGCAAAGTACGGGAACGAGAATCCCGGGATCGTGATAACGATTATTACTCACTCCATAAAGAAACTTTATAATATGCTGGAAAACTACGAGCTGGATCTGGCGATTGTAGAAGGCGCCGTTCCGGATGGGAAGCAGTCCTTAAATTCCCTGCTTCTGGACACGGACTTCCTCGTCTGCGCCGCATGTAACGACAACCCCCTTTCCAGACGCGCCATGGTAACGATCCGGGAACTGAAAAAAGAGCGCATGATCCTGCGCCTGCCCAAATCCGGCACAGTCAACCTGTTCGTCACCTGTCTGGAGACGATCCACGAATCCATCGACGATTTCAACATCATCCTGGAAGTCGATAATATCGCCACGATCAAAGACCTGATCCGCAAAAACCTGGGAGTGTCCATCCTCCCGCAGAGCACCTGCATGGACGAAGTCCGAAAAGGCAAGATGACCATTCTCCCCATAGAAAACATGAGCATGGCCCGGGAGACCAACATCATATACCAAAAAGATTTTTCCCATCTGGAAGTCCTCCACGAGCTGACAGAACTCTACCGCAGGACGGCAAGAAAAATCATCAGCCACACGCGCAGCAGGCTGTGATTTCCGTTGTTAATAGAAGCATCAGAGAATAGCGCCTGGCCGGGATAAAAGGAAAGGCAGCCGTCTTCCATTTTTGTGGAGGACGGCTGCCTTCTTAATCCGATTATCGTTTCTCAAAGAAATTCTCTTACAGCTCCTCAATCCGGCAGCCGAAGGGTTCCAGCGTTATATCGCCTGCAGATGCCTCGAAGGCGTTATGGTTGATAAGCATCCGGACGCGCTGCTGCGCGCCGCCGCGGATCGCCACTTCCACGCCGCTGTCGGAAGGGATAACGTCAATATGGCTGTCCGCAAGGATCGTCCCCATAATTTTTGCGGTAACAGCTTCATCCAGGGCGCAGCCCAGATAGTATACCATGCCTTTATTATGCTGCTTCCTGGTCACGGCAGCGTACCGGGTATAAAAGGCGTCGCCATAATGATAGAGAACCTGGGCGTCCGTGACCTCCAGCATATCCCGGAAGATACCGCCCTGCCCGGATTCCCCTTCAAAGGCGCCCTGCCCGATGAGCGGGAATGCAAGGATTTCCTGCAGGCTTTCGGTTTCCGCTACAGTTACGCCGGCCAGCTCCCGGTAGCCAACGGGTACGCTTTCGCCAAACGGCAGATTGTTGTCCACATCCTTTACCGCGTTCCGGTAGGTCAGGACAAGCGTGCCGCCGGCATTTACAAAATCCTTTACCCGATTCTGGAATTCCGGCCTGGCAATGATCATCTGGGGAAGAAGCACAACTTTGTACTTTGAGATGTCCGCGCTTGACGGAATCACATCCACAGGTACATTCACGTCAAAAAACGCTTTATACAGCTTCTTCATTTCCCCCTGACAGTCAAGCAGGATGCTCTGGCGCTGGATGCGGAAGGAGGCAAGAGAATCGTAGTCGTAGACGATCGCCACCTCGCTGCGGATCGGGGACTCCATGGCCTTTTCATAGTTCCGGATATCTGTAAAGAAGCTCTGCACCTCGCGGAATTTGCGGCCTTTTATGTTGTCTGCATCCAGTATGCCGTAGCAGAATTGTTCCGCCCCTTTGGTTGCGCCCCGGTAGCGGAAGTACATCATGGACTCGCAGCCGTGCGCCATGCCCTGATAGGACCACATTTTGGCCTGGTTGGGGCGGGGCAGAAAACCGGTGACATCGTGACCCTGCGCGCCCATGATCGCCTCGGTAATCCAGAAATTCTGCTGTTTTAATCCCCGGATATAGTCCAGCCCAAAAGCAATCTCATGGGGGGCGATGGGCTCTTTTTGCCCGCCCCAGACAGGATAATTATTATAGGCGGCCAGATCCAGGTTCCTGGCTGTCTCGGAGTAATCAACATGCTTATCCAGCCCGCCGCCGGGGAAGTCGTGCATCACTAGGGCATGGGGAATCACTTCCCGCAAAATGCGCGCCTGAAAATTGGTAAAATCTACAATGCTTTTGCTGCGGAACCGTTCCCAGTCCATGCGCAGGGCCGGATTGTGGGTGGTTATGGTTTCCTCGGGCAGAGGTATTTCCTCAAAGCTGTTATATTCCTGGGACCAGAATGTAGTTCCATAAGTATCATTCAGCCTGTCGATACTGCCCTCAAATTTTTCCTCCAGATAGCGCTGGAAAGCCTGGCGGCATTGCGGGCAATAGCAGACGTCGCTTCCCTCGTGTCCGAGCTCGTTATCAATCTGCCAGGCCGCTACCTGCGTTTCATCCCGGTAGTGTTCGGCCATCGCCCGGATGATTTTCTCCGAATAGGCATACATAGCGGGGCTGTTAAAACAGTAAACATGGCGGCCGCCGAACGCGCGCTTTTTCCCGCCCTCAAATTCAGAGAGGATATCGGGATGCTTATGGGCAAGCCAGGCCGGGATCGTGGCAGTGGGCGTGCCCAGGATGACCTTAAGGCCCTTTTCCTTTGCTTTTGCAATTACGTTGTCAAAGAAAGAGAAGTCGTACTGTCCCTCCGTCTTTTCCATCAGGTGCCATGAAAATTCTGCAATCCGGATCACATTGCAGCCCATCTCGAGCATCGTATCCATGTCCGAATCCATCAGGGACGGATCCCATTGCTCGGGATAATAATCAACGCCTAATAACATTATTTCAGCTCTCCTTTCTTGTGCGCAGCTCGGCAATCATTTTATCGTAAAATTCTCCGGTCAGTTTGTATCCGTTCTTATAGAATACAAAACACAGAGCAGACAGGGCGGCGGGAATCACGAGCATGATGACTTTCATTCCCATAATCGTACCTGCGCCGGGAGTAACGCCTGCTTTCCAGCCGATGATCGTCAGGCCCACGCCGCTGACAAAGCCGGAGAAAGCGCCCGCGAATTTTACGATGAAGGTCTGCATGGAAAACAGGATAGATTCATTTCTGGTTCCCAGGGAATACTCGCCATAATCTACCACGTCAGCCAGCATTACCGTAATAAATACCAGCATGAAACCAATGCCGTAGTTGACGATGGCAGAGCACGCGCCCACGGCCGCGGCGCTCGAAGGCGCAATGACTCCTGCGGCGAATAACAGTACAAATCCGGCGACCGGAAGGAAGCAGGCGAGGAAGAAAGCCCTGCCCCGGCCGATGATCTTTGTGATCATGGGAAATGTAAACTGGGCGGCCATCTGGGCAATGCCGGCTACGCCGGTATAGACCGGATAAAGATCCTGGATGCCGATGGCGTATGTAAAGTAATACAGCGAAAAGGAATTAGATAGCTGGTAAGCAAAGTTAAAAAACAATGCGATTCCCAGAATCACCTTTACCTGGTCATTGGCAGTCAGTACGTGAAGCATGCCTTTGGCCGTGGTCTTTTCCGCACTTTTCGTGACCACCTTTTCCTTACAGTTTATCACAGTAATGGCAGAGCATACAATAAAAATTATGCTGACCATCATAGCGAAATAAGCGAATCCAACACGGCTGTCGCCCCCGCCCGCTTTATCAATGATCTTCAGGCCAAAGGAACCCACGATGAGCCATGCAAAAGAGGCAAACAGGCGGGGAATGGCTGATATCTGGCTGCGCTCATTCTCGTCGTCTGTGAGGGCCGGAACCATGGACCAGTAGGGGATATCATCGATCGTATAAGTCATGCCCCACAGGATGTAGAGCACGGCGGCAAACGCCAGGAATGGCCTGCCCTCCAGATCTACATTCCAGAACATCAGCGCAAGTACCACAGCGTTGAGCACCGTGCCAATCATGATCCAGGGACGGAATTTCCCCCATTTGCTCCGGGTATTATCCACCACCATACCCATGAACGGATCATTGAAGGCGTCCCAGATACGGGCTATCATAAACAGTGTGCCTACAAAAGCGGGGGCGACGAAGCGGACGTCCGTCAGATAAAACATGAACAGATTCCCTACCAGGGCGTAAACCAAATCCTTACCGAAGGCTCCCATGCCGAAGCTGATTTTCGACAGCCAGGAGAGCTTATCGTTCTTTTCCAGTTGCTGCATTTGTTTTCCTCCTTTAAATAAAAATAAAATGAATTAGATTCTGCTGCGATTCAGGCTTACGCATGAGAGGCAGCGCACGGTTCCCCTGAAAGACAGTTCCTGCCGCGGGCCCTTTCGGCAGAAGTTCTTTAGATTGATTGTATTTTACTACAAATTTTAGTAAAAGTCAACGATTGTTTTACTAAATATTTTAGTAAAACACTAAAAATATTACTAAAACAAAAGGGCAAAGAAGTGAAAAACTGTTGACAATGCCGGAAAAATGCAGTATAACTTATAAAAACTTGTTTTATACTGTTTAAATGGCGTTCCGTGCTTTCCGGATCTGCCGGAAAACAACGTATAAATCACAAGCGCCCCAGGAGTATTATGATAAGCGCAGGTTACAGGCGCTTTGGCCGTTTTCGGAAATGTTAAGTAAATATTTTACCTGCATAACGTTCTGAAACGGCAGTTTGGAGGATTTACTATGGCTACATTGAAGGATATTGCAGAGCAGGTGGGCGTTTCGCAGACCACTGTATCTCGTGTGCTAAACCGGGATCCCTCCCTGAGCGTTACGGATGAAACCAGGAAGCAGGTCATCCGTACCGCGGCTGTCATGGGCTACAAAAAAGCAATTCAGATGCAGGCGGGAGAGAAGGAAACCCCGCCGGCAGAAAGCAGGGAATTCCGTGTCGGTATAGCCCAGATGTTTGATATGAAGGAGCTCCAGGAGGATATGTATTATATGGCGATGAAAAACATTCTGGATGAGGAATGCTTTGGCAGGCAGTGGTCCACAGTGCCGCTGTTCCGCGATGAGCATCAGAGGTTTGTCAGGAATAATGAGCTTCCATTAGACGGGCTGTTCGCAATCGGGCGCTTTACGGAAGAAGAAATTGCGAATTTCAGGGAATATACGGATAACATTGTTTTTCTGGATTCGGATCCGGATCCGCTGAAGTATTACAGCATCCTGCCGAATTACCATCTGGCGATTCGCCTGGCAATGGGCCATTTTCGTGAAAACGGTTACGACCAGGCAGCCTATGCCGGAAGCGTCTGTACCTTTGGCCATCTCAAAGAATCTGCCATGGACGCCCGCTTTTACTATTACCGGGCCGATCAGATGAGCCGGAATTGTTTTGACCCGGATCTCGTCCTTGACTGCGCTATGAATGCCCGCGGCGGCTATGAGGCTATGACCGCCTTCCTGAAACGCAGGGGCAGCGCGCCGAACGCCCTGTTTATAGCCAGTGATTCCATCGCCCCGGGAGTGCTGATGGCGCTGCAGGAGCATAAAATCCAGGTTCCCAGGGATATTAGTATTATCACCTTTAACAATACGGTCCTGTCCGAATACTCGAATCCCCCGCTGACCTCGGTTGAAGTATATATGAAGGAAAATGTGAGAGCGGCCGCGTTTTGTATGGAACTGCTCTGGCAGGGAGATACCAGGGGAAAGAGAGTTGTGGTGCCCTGCGGACTCGTGCTCCGCGACAGTGTGCGCCCTGAAACGAATGAACATTTTGCCGGGAAAGGAGAAACATGCCTATGTTCCGACTGTGGGGAAAAATCATAAAAGATAACCGCATGCTGAGGGATACGGTCATCGAAAACGGAAACTATGCAATGTCCAGAACCGCCATGGTCTTAGACGCCGTAGATCAGATGTGCTATGAATTCGACCTCGGCCATCCGGTATGGCTGGATAAGACGGTTGAAGAGTTTAAGCGCCACGACAAGGCGCGCTTTACGCAGGACAATTTTATAGAAGGAATTGAATTCGACTATCTGGAAATTCAGGTGATCGAGGAATAGTAACTGCCCTCGGATTTTCTGTGACCTTCGCTCACAAAAAACACCTCGCAGAGTCGAAGGCTGAACTGTTACAACAGTTCAGATAACCTCCGCAGAAAGAACGTGACAACCCCTGTAAAGTATGGTAAAGTTAAGCATAAAAGAGACGCGCCGCCTTGAAATTCACGCTCATAATGAGCCTGAACTTCAAGGCGGCTAAACACAAACGATCCGGGAGGCGGCTATGGCACAGACGATAACGGACTTCCAGTCATTTTTAAAGGACGCTGAGGAAGCGGTTCTGGAGCTTTCTGATTTGACAAAAAAGAGTATACAGCTTAAACAGGAGGAGGAGCGCCTTGAGAGGGCCCTTGAGGCTGAGAAAAAGGCGGCGGAGGATTCGGTCAATTCCACAGTCAGGAAACGGCGCGATGAGATAAGCGGCAGCTATGACGCGGAGATAGGCAAGCTTCAGGAGCGGCTGAAAAAGACCAGAGTCCGCCGGGAAAAGGCCAAAAGCCAGGGCATAAAGGAACGCATCCGTGAGGAGACAAAGGAGCTCCATGAGTACAACCGCGAGCTGCAGGTCAAGCTGCGGGCCGCTATCCAGGCGGATCGGGCCCCGTTTTTCTGCAGGAGCGGTTTCTATTATGCGCTGTATTTCCCCAGAGGCTTCCGGGAGGTACTGACCCTGATTCTCACCTTTGCCGCCTGCTTTTTTCTGATTCCTTACGGAATCTATCTGCTGCTCCCGGTGAAAAAGACGCTTTACCTTGTCCTGATTTATCTGGCGTGCATTCTGGTATTCGGCGGGGTATATATACTGGTCGGCAATCTGACAAAGGACCGCCATCTGAAGATGCTCCAGGAGGGGCGGGCCATCCGGAGCCTGATAAACTCCAATAACCGCAAGATCCGGGTCATCACCTCCTCGATCCGAAAGGACCGGGACGAGGCGGCCTATAATCTGGAAAAGTTTGACGATGACATTGCCCAGCTCGATCAGGATCTGTCCGAGACAATCCAGAAGAAAAAGGATGCCCTGAATGTCTTTGAAAATGTGACAAAGACCATCATCACGGATGAGATCATGGGCAACTGCCGCGGGAAGCTTAAGTCGCTGGAGGAGGCGCATGCAGAGGCGCAAAAGCGCCTGCGCATTACTGAGACGATGCTCAAGGAAAAGAAGATCTATATAACTGACACGTATGAGAGCTATGTCGGCCGGGAGTTTCTGTCCGCGGATCGGCTGAAGGAGCTGCGCAGAATCCTTGAAAACGGGGAGGCGGGCAATATCAGCGAGGCGATCGGGGTATACCGGAGCCGGCGCGCGAAGTAAGAGGCCCCACAAAAAAAGCGCCTGTCTGCATATTTTTCTAAAAGCCTGTTTATAATAGAATTAACAAAAAACAGGCGGTAGATTTATGAAATTATGGGAATGGAAGGCGCTGCGGGATGAGCAGGAGATTTACTACTACAACTCGTTCCGGAATTTTATCCCGGAAGAATTTGCCGGCCGGCTGGAACGCATGATCCGCGAGGAGCGGGAGAGGAAAAACAAGAGAGGCGTCGTGTTTTTGTGCATTGGGACGGATCGTTCCACAGGAGACAGCCTGGGCCCTCTCATCGGATATAAGCTGAGGCAGATGAGGCTGCCAAAGACCACTGTATTCGGAACCCTGGAACGGCCGGTGCATGCAATGAACCTGGAGCGCTATTTGTCAGTTCTGAATACATGCTACAAGGATGATCTGATCATCGCAGTGGACGCATCCGTGGGAAGCAGGGAGCATATCGGCTTTGTGACGCTGGGAAAGGGGGCTTTAAAGCCCGGACTGGGAGTCAGCAAAGAGCTGCGGGCCGTGGGAGATATCTTTATCACAGGCATTGTGGGGAGCTGCGGGAGCTATGATCCGCTGATGCTCCAGAGCGTGCGGCTGTCGATTGTCATGCAGATGGCCGACTGCATCAGCGGCGGGATTGGGCTTGTCGAAAAATTCTGTGTCAGCAGGGCCTTTGTTTGACAAGATTCTCGTACAATCTGTGCTATGATTTTTTGAGATTTCATGGAACGGTTTGGCAACAGACCGTTATGATGATAGAAAAATGATAGCGGGGTGAGTCTATGGGAGAATTATATAATCCATATCCCAGGCTGCCAAAAAATATCAGGCAGATTGGCGAGCGGGATGATGTGGTAAAGCTTTACGTGGAGGACTATGTAAACACGTATTTAAAACGCCTTTACCCGGCAGGCGGACAAGACCTGCGCGTGGGACTTTTGCTGGGTTCAGCGGAGTCATATGAGGGGACGCCCTATCTGTTTATCGACGGGGCGCTGGAGATGGAGAATGTGACGGCAGCAGGCGAAAAGGTGGTATTTTCAGAAGCTGCCTGGAGAAAAGCATACCAGGGTATAGAAGAGACTTTTCCAAAGAGGACCGTACAGGGGTGGTTCATATGCGGAGCGCCGGGCTGTATTTTGAGTCCTCTTAATTATTGGAAACAACACGGCCAGTATTTTGGCGGAAAAAACCAGCTCATGTACTTAAACAGCGGCATAGACGGGGAAGAAGCGCTCTATGTGGCATCCGAGGACGGCTTTTACCGGCTCAAGGGATACAGCGTTTACTACGAGCGGAACCAGATGATGCAGGATTACATGATCCTGCGCAAGGACGTCCACCGCGTGGAGACAGGAAGCGGCGACCGGGTGATCCGCGATTTCCGCAGCCGGATGGAGGGCAGGAAGCAGGAGGCCGTATCCAGGAACGGGACAATCCGCACACTGGGAACCCTGTGCAGCGTTCTGTCCGTGGCTGTTCTGGCCGGCGGCGTCGTGATGTTTAATAACTACCAGAAGATGAAGGAGATGGAGAGCGTGCTGGTGTCCGTGCTCCCGGAAGGCGTCCGGGGAACCGCGGAGAGCCAGGCCGCGCAGAGCGGGGACAAGCTGGTGATCGAGGAGGTAAAGGGAAACGTCTATCCGACCAGTCCGCAGGAAAACGGAGGCGGTATCCTGGAACAGGGCCGCCCGGTGGGAAAGACCGAGATTCCCGCTTCTCAGGAGGCGGAAAGCGCGGGCTATCCTGCCCCGGATCAGGCGGGAGACGGCTCCGCGGATAAAAGCCAGGAGGAAGGCGCGGCGGCCGGCCAGGAAGGAAGCCAGGAAACGGGAGGCGCGGATGAGACGTTAAGCGGCGCTCCTGCCCTGTCAGGGGAGACAGAAACGCAGAGCCCGCCTCAGACAGCGGCAGCAGGCGCGCAGATAACGGCTGAAGGAAGCGAGGGAGAGGCGGCCGCACAGGCCGGGGAAGAGGAAGCCCTACAGACGCCTCCGTCCGGGGAGGCAGAAAACACAGGCGGCAGCGGCAAAGAGGCGGCGCAGGCCGCCGCAGCCAATATGAAGCCCGGGAAAAGCTACATAGTCGGAGAAGGGGAAACCCTGTACGGAATCTGCTTTAAGCTGTATAAAAGCCTTGATTATCTGGAGGACATCTGCGCGTTAAACGGTCTGGATGATGTAAATAAAATAAAAGCAGGGCAGAAGCTGACGCTGCCGGATTTACAGTAATTATATAAAAAATAATGCATAACGCCCGGAAATCGTGTATAATGACAGCAGCAGATTATCCAATCCAAAAGATTCGTGCTTAGGAACTGTTCATAAATAACCGTTACATTTGGCCTGTCTGATCCCGCAGATACTGCGCCAACTGCAAAGGTATTTATGAACCGTTCCTTACTGGGAGATAAACGACATATGAGCAGTATGAATTCAATTGAACGGGAACAGAAAAAGCGGCAGCTAAAACGGCGCATCGTTGAGCCGGGCAAAGCGGCCGGCGGGACTGACCGGAAATGGGTAAGCTATTCGGAGCGTGAGGAAGAAGAGCGCAGGCAGGCAGCGGGCCGCGCCCGCCGGAAACGCAGGAGGCTGCTCCTTATCCTGGCCGCGTGTATGGCTGCGGCGGCTGCCTGCGCGGCGCTGTACAACAGCAGGCGGCAGTACACCGAGTACACAGTAGCCTGGGAAAAGGAGATTCCGGCCAGTGAAAGCAGCTTTACCGAGTATATAAAGTTCGGGGAAAACATCCTGAAATATACAAAAGACGGAGCTACCTATCTGGATCGTTCAGGAAATGCCGTGTGGTCCTTAAGCTATCAGCTAAAATCCCCGATCTGTTATGTAAACGGGGATTATGCCGTAATCGCGGACCAGCAGGGGAATTCGATGTTTATTTGCGACAAGACGGGATGTCAGGGAGAGGCAACGACGCTGCTCCCCATTCTGCGTGTCAGCGTATCAGCCCACGGCGTAGCGGCGGCGCTGGTAGAAGACAGCACGGCCTCATATGTGACATTCTTCAAAAAAGACGGAAGCTCCCTGGACTGGGGAATCAAAACCATCATGTCAAGCAATGGGTATATTATGGACGTATCTCTGTCGCCGAGCGGAACGCAGGTCATGATCTCCTCCGTATACGTGCAGGGCGGCATGCTGAAAAACAGAATCGTATTCTACAATTTCTCCGAGTACGGCAAAAGCTATTCAGACCGCCTGGTGGGTGGTTTTGAGGAATTTAACGACTGTATAACCCCAAGGGTGCGTTTTTTGGACGAGGAACATGCCTGCATCTTTGCAGACGGCCAGTTGGGATTTTTCCTTTTGGAAAATGTAACAAGCCCGGAGCTGGCCTTTCAGATCCCGGTGGAAGGCGAGATCCAGAGCGTGGCCTACTCCGACGAGTATGTGGCCGTCATATCCGATCACCCGGACGGAGAATACGACAGTAAGCTGGATTTGTACAGCGCGGCGGGGGAGCTTATTTTCAGCAGGGAGTTTACATATCCGTGGCAGAATATTGAGATCAACAGAGATTTTATTATTCTGTATAATGATCGGTCATGCCGGATTTACAGCACGGCGGGAAAGGAACGGTTTTCAGGGGAATTTGACTTTACGGTTTCGATGATAACAAGGGGGAGAGCGGCGAATTCTCTGATTATTACGGGAGGGGATCGGATGAGGGAGATTCGGTTGAAGTAAGGGTGGAAATGTATGCGGGCCGTGGTTCAGCGTGAGAGGGCCGCCAGCGCCAGGTTCTGTATCCAACAGAACCTGACTCTGGCGGCCTTCTCACGACAGACCACAGCCTGCATACACAGTGACAAAATAAGCCCCCAGAGCTATTCCTGCGTTTTCAAAATCCTGGCGCCCCATTCCGCCTCCTTAAATCCGACCAGCACAAAATCTTCCCCGACCAGAATCGGCCGTTTCACCAGCATACCGTCCGTCGCCAGGAGAGCGTACTGCTCTTCCTCGCTCATAGACGGCAGCTTGTCTTTTAAATTCATATTCTTGTACAGGAGGCCGCTGGTGTTAAAGAACCGTTTCAGGGGAAGCCCGCTTCGCGCGTGCCAGTCTTTCAGTTCCTCCGCTGTCGGGTTCTGTTCCTTAATGTGGCGATCGGAATACTCTGCCGAATGATCGTCAAGCCATTTTTTCGCCTTCTTACAGGTCGTGCAGGGCGGGTATTCGATAAATAATGGTTTCATAGATACATATCTGTAGCAGGGAGACAGTCTCCCTGCCACTCTCCTTCCTTATTTTGTTACCCGGAATTATACCACAGCCATGGCCCCATTCCCATCTTTTTATAAAAATTTTAAATACTTTTCACAGGAACACCATACATTTCCCCTATAATACCGGAATAAACTGTAGGGATAAGGATCGGCCCGGAGCATGCCATGAAATTGATCACCTACCTGTCAGATTATCTTGTCCCTCTGCTTATATTTTACATGGTCGGCTTTGCCGCGCTTCAGAAACGTCCGGTATTTGACGATTTCATCGAAGGGGCAAAGCAGGGGATGCGGACCGTGGCGGGAATACTGCCCACCCTGATCGGCCTGATGACCGCCGTCGGAGTCCTGAGAACGTCCGGGTTTCTCGACTTTTTATCCGGCGTCCTGCAGGGCCCCGCAGAGCTTCTGCACATCCCCGCCCCGGCGGTTCCCGTGATACTGGTGCGCCTGGTTTCAAGCTCCGCCGCCACCGGACTCGTGCTCGACATCTTCAAAACCAGCGGCCCGGACTCGCCGGTAGGCATGATGGTTTCGATCCTGGAAAGCTGCACGGAAACCGTCTTTTACACCATGAGCGTTTACTATATGTCTATCAAAGTGACAAAAACGAGATGGACCCTCGCGGGAGCCCTGGCCGCGACGGCCGCAGGAGTGGCGGTCAGCATCGCCCTCTCCTGCTAAGCCCGTTGAGGTTCCCGCATGCGCGCCAGCCAACGCGAAGCTCAAAACAGCGTCTCTAATCGCCGGCGCTTACCAGCGGATTTCTTATTACGGGATTCCAGAGGAGACGGAAACCTTACAAAGTTATATTAATAGCATTTATGGCCCGCCGATCACGCAGCCAGCGGCAGGTTCTGTATCCATAAGGAACCCGTAGAAAACCGCCGGTACTTAGCGAGGTCTTTTCGAGCTTAGTATTGCTGCGCTTTTCTCCGGGCGGAAGCGGGGTTTTGTTGGATACAGAACCTGACACTGGCGGCCCTTCCCGCAACCGCCCCCAGCCCGCCGCGCAACAAACCATATTTTGTAAGAAATTTGATGGTTGTCTTGTAAGAAAGAATATTGTATAATCAATGAGGATCTTTGGTTATCAATATATGAAAGGGCAGACGGTGGATAATTACGAGACACTGAATGAAGTAATGGTAAGGCTGTTCCGTGATATTATGTACATTGAGCAAAAAGCCATTATCACACCGGAATTTAAGGATATCACAAATAATGATATGCATGTAATTGAAGCCATTGGGATTGACAAGCCGAAAAATATGACGGCTATTGCCAGGGAGCTTTCGGTTACGGTCGGAACGCTTACCATTGCCATGAACAGCCTTGTAAAAAAAGGCTATGTAGAGCGCGCGAGGGGAAAACAGGATCGCCGGGTGGTGTATATATCCCTTTCGGAGCGGGGCAGGCGCGCATATGAGCATCACGCCAGTTTTCACAAGGCGATGATAGAGGGTGTGACCGGTGAGCTGTCACAGGTGGAGCTGAAGACGCTCGTAAAGGCTCTTTCCAAGCTGGAACACTGGTTTTACAGCCGGAAAAACTGAAAAATGAGGAGGAACTACACAATTATGAAAAAATTAATGGGATTATTAGCAGGCGGTATGATGGCGGTAGCGCTTACTGCATGTACGCCGACATCACAGAATTCCGGGCAGCGCAGGACAGCGCCGCCGGCAGGCGCCACGCAGGAGTCGCAGGTTGACGGGGCGCTGGAGAAGGAGCAGATGGTGGTGGACGAGGATCCGGCGGTGACAGTTTGTATTTACTCTGTAAATGCGGACAAGACGGGCCTTGCGCAGAATATAGACGCCGTGGACGGCGAGGAGCTGGACGCTCAGGCGCTGGTCAACAAGATGATAGAGCTGGGCGTGATAGAGGAAGGCATTACGGTGACAAAGTTTGAGAATAAGGACGGCGCGCTGACGCTTGAATTATCCGCTCTTCAGGGCGCGAAGGACGATCTGATTGTCACCGCCGTAGCCAATACATTTATCCAGAACTATGAGGCGGATACATTAAGCCTTACCGTGGCGGGCGAAAAGATCGGCGGCGGGGATCTGACCTTTAACAAGGAATTTAAGAAGCTCAAATAACGCAGCCATTCGGCCAGTGGGATAACGCCCGCAAATGTCAGGAACTGCCGGGAATATTTTCTGCGCAATCCGCACAAGTTATTTTCCTGCATTTCCTTACATGCGGGCGTTAGATACGGGAAAGACCGCAAAGCAGTGAAGATACATATGCTTTGCGGTCTTTTTCTTAATTCCTGCCTGCGCCGCGCTCCGCAAGCCATGTCTGGAAACGGGGCCTGATGACACGGAACGGAGCGCCTTCCATATCGAGGATAAACTGGTGGAATGCCTTCACATCAAAGCGCTCTCCAAGCGCCTTGGCCGCCTCATCCCGGAGCGTGCGGATCTCCAGAAAGCCGGTGTAATATTTCAGGTAATTGACCGGATTATCGGTCAGGGAATGATAGATTTCCGCGATGACGTCTGCATCCTCAATTCCGTAATAGGTCTTTAAAAAGACGGTCGTCTGATCCAAATCCCAGCCGTCGTAATTGATACGGATATCCAGGAGGGCGTACAGGCCGTAGATGGAGGCGGCGCTTTGCGCGACTACCTGTTTTAAGGGCTCGGGATTGCCGTTGTCAAAGGAATAGGCGTAGAGCTCGCAGTACAGGCCCCAGCCCTCGCTGTAGCCGTCACAGACGAGGAGGCGCTGCAGGGGACAGGGATTTCTCCGGTTAAAATACACGGACTGGTACAGATGCCCCGGATAGCCCTCATGGGCCAGGGTGGTGTAGAGGTCGTCGTCCCCGCTCAGGAGGTCATTGATATAAATGACGTTCGTGTCATTTGAATCAAGCGGCGGAATCAGGAAAAAGGCGGGGGACAGCGAGGTTTCCAGCGCCTTGGGCACATGCTTTACCTCAAAGCCGGAGTCGTCAAGCTCCGGGAAGTCCTCTTTGATCTGTTCCCGCAGGTGATTCAGGATCTCCACCGGATCTGTGACAGGGAAACGAAAATCAGTCAGGCTGTCTCTGAGCTCCGGGTGATTTTTCATCAAAAGGCCGATCTGGGCCATATTGCTCCCCAACTCCTTTTCGATCCGCTGGCGCAGCTCAGGCGCCGTGGAGCCGGTTCCGGTTAAGGAGGCGACCAGGTATTCATAGTATGCCTTTCCATTTTCAAAATGGCAGAGCCCCTGTTCGCCCGTCCCTGTCCCCTTAAGCGCTTCCAGAGCGGCGCTTAAGTTCGTATAGGCCGGGACGAAATGCTCCTGCAGCGCCTTTAGGTTCGCCTGTTTGTAGGCATCCCGTTCAGCGTCCGTCAGATCCGGGACCTCATTTAAGCGGCTCTCAAAGGTTTCCGCCATAAAACTGCTCTCCGGGGAGGCGAGATAGTCCCTGCAGGAGATGAGGATGCGGTCAATGGCGTCGTCGCACGGCGTGAGGCCGGCAGCGGCCCGTTCTTTCTCATAATCCGCGAGCTGCGCATAATACGTATCGATCTGCGCGAGAAGCGCCAGATAATCGTCCACATCCTGTCTATCAGAAAACTCGTACTCAGCCAAAAGCACCGGGAGCTGCGCCTGCACGCCGATCACAGGGCTTAAGGGCTGGTAAAGGAGCTCCAGCCCCTTTGACAGGGCTTCAGTCTCCAGCGTATCTTTCAAATTCTGCCAGGTATATAGCTGTGAGGAGGTCAGAAGCGCCGGATCAAAGCTTAAAAGCTCCTGTAAAAGCGCTTCGTTTTCTTTTGCATCCTCAAGAAGAAGCTCATGGGAGATAGAGGGGAAATGCATATCCTGCGCCGCGACGCCAAAAGACTCCGGGTTTTGCAGGGTAAAATGCAGCGACATAGGATCCTCGGCCAGGGATTCACAGAAGATCCGGCTGGTAAATGCGTCAAACCGCTCCCGGACATCCTGCGTATCTCCGGGAACGCCGCCTTTATCCGGGGCATCCGGTTTCTCTGCGCTTAAACCATCTAAAGCGCGGTATTCTCCGGCCTGATACGACTCTGAGGGCGGAGTATAGCGGCTGCAGCCGCAAAAGACAGCGGCGATCATTACAATCAGGAAATAAAAAATCCGGTTTCTGTGTGTCTTCATCATCTAAGCACCTCCAGGTTACCTGCTATTATAATTTATATTGAAGACAAAAACAACTATGAATAAAAGTAGATCCTGCTTGACAAAAAGCGGCTGAACGGATAGGCTAAAGTCAGAGCGTTTTTGAAAAATATAAGGAGAGAATTGATTTATGTGTACAAGCTGTAAAAAACCATACTATATAACAACCGCAATCGCTTACACCTCAGGTAAGCCGCATATCGGAAATACGTATGAGATCATATTGGCAGACAGCATCGCCAGGTATAAAAGGGAGCAGGGCTTTGACGTGCGCTTCCAGACCGGAACAGACGAGCACGGCCAGAAGATTGAGCTCAAGGCCGCCGAGGCGGGCGTGTCGCCAAAAGAATTCGTGGACGGCGTAGCCGGGCAGATAAAGGAAATCTGGGATCGCATGAATACGTCTTATGATAAATTTATCCGCACAACCGACGCGGATCATGAGGCGCAGATCCAGAAAGTATTTAAAAAGCTGTACGATCAGGGGGATATCTACAAGGGCTGCTATGAGGGGCTTTACTGCACGCCGTGCGAATCCTTCTGGACGCAGTCGCAGGCAGTGGACGGAAAGTGCCCGGACTGCGGCCGCCCGGTAGAGCCTGCAAAGGAGGACGCGTATTTCTTCAGAATGAGCAAATATGCCCAGAGGCTGATTGACCACATCAACGCGCACCCGGAATTTATCCAGCCCGTTTCAAGAAAGAATGAGATGATGAATAATTTCCTGCTTCCTGGCCTGCAGGATCTGTGTGTTTCAAGAACCTCCTTCAAATGGGGGATTCCGGTTGATTTTGACCCGAAGCATGTGGTCTATGTGTGGCTCGACGCCCTGACAAACTACATCACCGGGCTGGGGTATGACTGCGGCGGCAGTCACGGCGAATTATTCGGAAAATACTGGCCGGCGGATCTGCATCTGATCGGAAAGGATATCATCCGCTTTCACACGATCTACTGGCCGATCTTTCTGATGGCCCTTGATCTGCCGCTTCCGAAGCAGATATTCGGCCACCCGTGGCTTCTGCAGGGCGACGGCAAGATGAGCAAGTCAAAAGGAAATGTGCTCTATGCAGACACCCTGGCGGACTTTTTCGGCGTTGACGCAGTGCGCTACTTTGTCCTTCACGAGATGCCGTTTGAAAACGACGGCGTTATCACCTGGGAGCTGATGGTCGAGCGCATGAATTCGGATCTGGCGAATATCCTCGGCAACCTCGTCAACCGCACCATTTCCATGAGCAACAAATATTTCGGCGGCGAGGTAGCGGATAAGGGCGCGGCCGAAGAGGTGGACGCTGACTTAAAGGCCGCGGTGCTGGAGGCTGTAAAAAAGGTTGACGGGAAGATGGAAAAGCTCCGCGTGGCGGATGCAATCACAGAGATATTCGGCATTTTCCGCAGAAGCAATAAATACATTGACGAGACGACGCCCTGGGCGCTGGCAAAGGACGAGGCAAAACGCGATCGCCTGGCGACCGTGCTTTATAACCTGACAGAAGCCATTGTCATCGGCGCTTCCCTGCTGCACTCCTTTATGCCCGAGACGTCGGAGAAGATTTTGCGGCAGTTAAACACGCAGAAGCGGCCGCTTGACAGGATGGAGCAGTTCGGCCTCTACCCGTCAGGCAGCCATGTGACAGAAAAGCCGGAGATTTTGTTTGCCCGGATGGATATCAAAGAGGTATTGGAAAAGGTGGAAAAGATACAGGCTGACGGCGCTGAAAAGAGCCAGGGCCAGAAAGACGGCGGCGCGGCAGCGGCCCATGCGTCCGGCAACTCTTCGCAGGATGGCGCGTCCGGCAGCGGCTCTGCACGGGATGGTATGGCCGGCAGCGGTTCTTCGCAGGATGGTACGACGGGCGGCTCCGGGCAGGATGATACATCCGGCCATGTGATCGATCTGGAAGCAAAGCCCGAGATCACGTATGACGATTTCGCAAAGCTCCAGTTCCAGGTGGGCGAGATCATTGCCTGCGAGGCAGTTCCGAAGTCCAAAAAGCTTCTGTGCTCACAAGTAAAGGTTGGCAGCCAGGTGCGCCAGATTCTCAGCGGCATCAAGGCCCATTACTCGCCGGAGGAGATGGTTGGCAAAAAGGTCATGGTGGTTACGAACTTAAAGCCTGCAAAGCTGGCGGGGATGATGTCAGAGGGCATGCTGCTGTGCGCAGAGGATATGGACGGAAATCTTGCGTTAATGAAGCCGGAGAAGGATATGCCTGCAGGAGCTGAGATTTGCTGATGGGAGAGATGATATTTGACACACACGCCCACTATGACGACGAGGCGTTTGACGGCGACAGGGAAAACATTCTGGAGAACCTTACAGAAAACGGGATCGAGGCTATAGTCAACATCAGCTCAGACTTAAAAAGCATAGAAGACACGCTGTCGCTGACGCGCAGATATCCGCAGGTGTACGGGGCGGCCGGGATCCATCCGTGCAGCACGGACGAATTAGACGAAGAGAGCTTTAAGGCTGTCCTCCGGGCGGCCCTTGAGCCTGCGATGGCAGCGATCGGCGAGATCGGCCTGGATTACTACTGGGACGAGCCAGGACGCGGCATTCAGAAAAAATGGTTTGAGCGCCAGCTTGAGCTGGCCCGGGAGACAGGCCGCCCGGTAGTCATTCACAGCCGAGAGGCGGCAAAAGACACGCTGGAGATCATGAAAGCGCACAAAAGCGCAGAGATCGGGGGCGTGATCCACTGTTTTTCCTACGGGACCGATATGGCGCGGGAATACCTGAATATGGGCTTTTATCTGGGGATCGGGGGTGTGCTGACCTTTCAGAATGCAAAGAAACTGAAGGAGGTCGCGGCCTATGCCCCGCTGGACCGCCTGGTCCTGGAGACGGACTGTCCTTATCTCGCGCCTGTTCCGCATCGCGGGAAACGCAATTGTTCACTCTATCTGAAATATGTGGTCAAGGCCCTGGCGGACATAAAAGGGCTGACGGAGCAGGAGATTATCCGCGCCACAAACCGGAATGCAAAGGAGCTTTACAGACTGGATAGGCGGGAAGTTACGGAAAGGAATCCGTTATGAATAAATCCGTTGTGAAAACAGACTTAAGCAGCCCGCAGAATACGCTGGAGATCATCCGCCGTCATGGCTTTGCGTTCCAGAAAAAGTACGGCCAGAATTTCCTGATCGATTCCCATGTGCTGGACAAGATTATCGCGGCGGCGGACATTACGCCAGACGATATGGTGCTGGAGATTGGGCCGGGCATTGGGACCATGACCCAGCGCCTGGCCGAGCGCGCCAGATGGGTGGCAGCGGTAGAAATCGACGCAAACCTGATCCCGATTCTCGAAGAAACCCTGGCAGGCTATGAAAATATAAAAGTGTTCCATGAAGATATCCTGAAGATGGATATTCCAAAGCTGGCGCTGGACTATAATGAGGGGCGTCCCATAAAAGTGGTCGCCAATCTTCCATACTATATCACCACGCCCATTATCATGGGATTGTTCGAGAGCGGGGCCCCGGTTGACAACATCACGGTTATGGTCCAGAAGGAGGTCGCGGATCGCATGCAGTCAGGCCCGGGGTCCAAGGAGTACGGCGCGCTGTCCCTGGCCGTCCGGTATTACGCGCAGCCGTACCTGGCGGCCAATGTGCCGCCCAACTGCTTTATTCCCCGTCCGGGCGTCGGCTCAGCGGTTATCCGCCTCACGCGCCATCAGGATCCGCCGGTGGAGACAAAGGACAGGCAGTTAATGTTCCGCCTGATCCGCGCCTCCTTTAACCAGAGACGGAAAACACTGCTAAACGGCCTGTACAACAGCCCGGAGCTTGGTTTTACGAAGGAGGAGATAGCGAAGGCGATCGAAACTCTTGGCCTCCCCGCCGCTGTCCGGGGCGAGGCGCTGACGCTTGGGCAGTTTGCAGAGCTGTCGAATCTGCTGGCTGTGTAGGTCATAGGAGGCGTTTATTTCCGCGGGCAACGAGCCAAGTGGGCATGCTTGCATGCACATTTGGCGGCTGCCCTTCTCCGCGCGCCGTATGTTTTTTGTTTTGCAAAGCATTGAAGTGAAAGATGGATATAAAATTGATAAAAAATAAACGATGGAAAAAATCTATAAAATTGATAAGTTTTAGAATGAAATTCGACAAGAGGTTTTAAACCTCTGCCGGATTTCTTTTTTATTGAAATAGCAGAGAAAAAAGAAGAGCGTGCAGAGTGTAGAAACTCTGACACGCTTATTTTTTTGCAACGAAAGAGAGGTAAACAGAATGGAAAGAGTGACATTAAAAGAGTATGAGGCAGCAAAGGCAGCAGTATTGTACGGAAAAGAGTATAAAGAAAATTCTGAAATGGAAAATAACGTAATTCATAAGCAGTATGTGTGTAAGGACGGCAGCGGGGTATTTTATGAGAGGACAGAGAACGGCGTAACAGAGTTTTGGAGTACGGAACACAGCAAAAGCCGCTTGTATGTTGACAAGGTAGAGAATAAGCCAGCACATGAGGAAAAGGAAGAGCTTAGCGAGAGCCGCCAGAAAGCAATTAAGAGAATGTATAAGCTGGTTTACTGGTTTGCTGATGAAATGCTTAAGGAAGAGGACGCAGAGAAAAGAGAGGCGGCAGAGTTTGAGAGGCAGTGCAAAGAAGAGCCAGACAAGCTGCAATTTAGAGTAAGTGCCCACGATAATAACGCAAGGGTAATGAAAGACTGCATGAGAGAGGCACGGGACGCAGCAGAGTTTTTAAGGAATAGAGAGAACGATATAGAGGAATGGCAGATAGCGGGCATAAATGCAATGTGCGACCAGTGCAACGTAGAAAAGGTTATACCGTATGATTTGCCGACAGCGATAAAAGGGCTTTTATGTATGCACATTCTTTGTAAGCCTCTTTGCATAGAGGCAGTAACAAAATAAGACAAAGGGCGGCGAAAGCCGCCCACATAGAAAGGAGCGGGAAACAATGGCAAGGAGATACAAGAGATTGCGCTATGAGGACAGACGGACAATAGAAAAGATGCTTAAGGCAGGCGACAGCATAGTAGAGATTGCGGCAGCAGTAGGAACACACAGAGATACGATTTATAAAGAAATTGAGCGCAGCGGCACGGATAAGCTGACATATACAGCCGACGTAGCGCAGGCGACATTATAAACCCTAAAAGAAAGGAGAGCATGAGGCATGAACAAAGAGAGGCGCAAAAGAATTGCAGAGGCAGCGGAGCTGATTAGCCAAGCAAAGGACATTTTAGAAGAGGTACGGGACGAAGAGCAGGAGAGCTACGAAAATCTGCCAGAGGGATTACAGAACGCAGAGAGGGGAGAACAGATGCAGGAGAATGTAGACAGCTTAGAGGAAATCATAGGCTATCTGGAAGAGGCAGACAGTTTAGGGGATATGTAGGCGGCAGCTGCCGCCAGCACCCGCCCTTAATTTAATGGCAGAATACCGAGCTTGAAACTGACTATAGCAGTACAAGCCTATAGCGGGGTGCTGGTTCAATTCCAGCAGGGCGGTTTTGGTAGCGGGCATGGCGAGCCTGCACCAGAGGGCAGCAGGCTAATAGCTGTATCTGGATACCGTGATAAAAATAGCAGCGGTCATACCAGCTAGAAAGTATGTGGACGGTCAACAAGTTTTCAGCGGCTTTTTAATGTGAAAAGCCGCCCACACGGTAAATAAATACGCCAGAGCAGGAGTATAGCGGCATGGAAAGACAGAGAGCGCCGCCGAAAGGTTTAAGGGATTTGGCAAGGCAAGGAAAGTGTATCACATTGGCGGCAGTAAGGATATAGCGTCTGCCGCCAGAAGAGAGGCGGGCAAGAAATGAGGGTAGAGCTGATAGACGTTGACGGGCATAATTTCCCTAATTTGCCACTTATGAAAATATCGGCATACCACAAAAGCAGAGGCGATAGCGTAGCGTGGTATAACCCGCTGACAGCATGGGTAAGCCCGCCAGAGCGGGTATATATGAGTAAGGTATTTACGTTTACGCCAGACTATCAGCACCCAGTAAATGCAAAGGAAATCATAAGAGGTGGGACGGGGTACAGCTACCCAGACGGCGGCGCAGCACTGCCAGAAGAGATAGAGCATATATACCCAGATTATTCTATCTATTTTGAGCGGATACCAGAAGTAAGAAACACGGCTTACGGCTTTTTAACTAGAGGCTGTCCAAGAGGGTGCGAATTTTGCATAGTTGGAAAGAAAGAGGGCAGATGCGCAAAGAAAGTAGCCGATTTGTCGGAGTTTTGGGACGGACAAAAGAACATAGTGCTTTTAGATGCTAATATGTTTGCCTGCAAGGAGTGGAGAGAGTTAAGCGTACAGCTGGAAGAAAGCGGCGCATGGGTGGACTTTTCGCAGGGCTGCGACATACGGATTATGACGGAAGAAAAAGCGGAATACATAAAGCGGATGAAAATAAAACAAGTGCATTTTGCATGGGACAGATACGAGGACAAAGAGAAGATAGTACCAAAGTTTAAGGAATTTAAGGAAATTACACAGTGGGACTATAGAAAGCTGGGTGTATATGTGCTTTGCAATTTCAATACGACTTTTGAGCAGGATTTAGAGAGAGTATATACGCTGCGTGAACTGGGATATAACCCGTATGTAATGTTATACGAAAAGGACAAGATACCAGCAGGGCATAGGCTTAAGCTGCTACAGCGCTGGGTAAACAATAGAATTATTTTTAGGAGCTGCAAACGGTTTGAGGATTACGACGGCAGAAAGTGAGGCAGGAAATGGCAATATATAGGGAAGTGCGCACAGAGGTATACTGCGACATATGCGGCGAGCAGATAGTAGCCTTTAAAGATGCAGGCAGGACGGGTGGCGTAAGTAGGGACTGGGCGGCGTACTTTGCACGTCAAGAGGGCTGCACGACGGGCGAAAAGGTTATCTGTAAAAGCTGCCGCATAAGCAGGCGTATAGAAAAATGTAGCTTGCAAAAGAAGTGCGGGGCAGCAGGCGTGGACGGTAGCGGCGCTTGCCTGGGATTTGGTAAAGAATTTGACGACGAGCCTATAGAGCAGTGCAAGCGCTGTATTGCGTGTACTTCTTTTGACTGGGAAGAGGAAAAACAGCGGTTAAGCATAGAGGGCAGACATAGAAAGCGAGGCAGACAATGAGGCGACGCAGACGGGAAAACCAGATACTTAAAGGGCTGATACGGGCGGCAGTAGCCGTGGCAATCTGCATAGCAGGGCTGATACTCTTTTTTGTGTTCGTTTGGTGGCAGGCGCAGCAGGCAGAGCCGACGACGGACGAAGAGGTAGCAGCATTGATGCAGCGGCAGCAGGCAGAGCAGCTGGTTATTGAAACACCAGAGCCAGCTACAGAGGGCAGCATAACCATTTATACGCCAGACGGCGCAGTATACGGCTATTTTGGGAATATAGACATTATAAGCGACGGCGGGGACGGTAGCCAGATAAATATAGTGCTTACGGGCTGGCTGGTAGGGGAAACGCACAAAAAGGAAGAAAGCGAGGCAGGCAATGAGTGAGGTATATATACGTAGTCAAAACAAAAAAGGGCTATTCTGCCTTAATAATGCAATGGGGATAGTGTGCAGCAGGAAAGAGGAAAGATTTATAAAATTTGGCGATAATAACGAGCCAGAAAAAACCAAGAAAGAAAAGCATTGTCTTTTTCTGCAAGGAAACGGCACACAAAATGAGCTGGGAGAGTATGAGAGTATGGAACGCTGCATAGAGGTACTGGACGAAATAGAGCAGAAATGCGGGCAGTATTTGTATGCGGCAGGAAGTCTGGGGCTGATGATAGGCAGTGAGGCTATGCCACCTATGGCAGCAGTCATACCAAGAGTTTACCAGATGCCAGAGAAATAGTATGGCAGAAATCATATTACACCCATGCCACCCAGACTATTGTAAGGAATGTATTTTTTATGGCAGCAGTAATGACGGCTGCCAGAGCGAGGATTACATACAGAACAGCTACAAAGTAAATTGCGTGTGGCATTACTGCAAATACAAGCGGAAAAGGCACACAGAAAGCGAGGTAAGAGAATGAAATACAGATATTACAGCACACAGCGCCCAGTATCGGCGGGGACATATCCAAAGCCAAAGGATAACCCAGCTATGCTTATTCACAATTATAATGAGCGGCAATACGTGACAGAGATAGGGCGGCTGGCATGGGGATATATTGAGTATGATAAGCCGCTGGAAAATGCAGACATTGACGGCTACGAGCTTATACCAGCTGCTTTTTTCTCATAAAGAAAGCGAGTGGAAATATGTACACATGGAAAAACGGGAACTATCAGCACGTAGGCGCAAACATTCAGAAGAGCATAAAAATTGACGCTGAAACACTGGAAATCATAGAGGCTGTAGCGGGGCGCAGCTTTTCTGACAAAGTGCGGAACATGGCGGCAGAGTATGTACGGCTAAAGTGTGACGAGCTGGCGTCTAAAAAGTAATACCTATTCAGGATTAAGTAATACTTTTGCGAAAGCGAGGGCAGCACATGGAAGAGAACGACGAGCAGCGCAGGGAGCTTATACACAAATTCTACCAGATTTACAGACCGATACAGAAGAGCTGCGGATTAAGGGAACATAGCCATTTTGATATATACGGCAATAACCTTATTGAAATCTGGGAGTATAAGGGCGAAAGAAAAGGGCGTTGTATCTGCAAAGTGAAAGAGGATACAGAAATAGCCTGCTACCAGCGGGCAATAGAAATGCTGGAAAATTACAGCGGAAAGGAAACAGTAAAGCATGAAAAAAGAGCAGGATAAAAAGCCAGACTTTTTACGGGACATTAACACGGGGATTATGGAAGATTTGACAGCAGGCGGCATCAAGGACAATGCAGCAGGACTGGCAGGGGAGCTGAAAGAGATTGAAGAGGTTACGGAGCTTTGCGGGCTGCGTTTTAACGGCTATCTGGCAAAAATTGAAACGCCACGCCCACGGGGAACGCTGGACGAGGTTATAGTAGCCTTTACGGACGGAAAAGTAGACGTAGGGCAGCAGAGGGACGGGCGACCGCTTAAAGAGTTTATGACAGCAGGCAGCAAGGTTTTAGTATCTGGCAAGGTACAGACGCTTAAGGACTTTGAGAGCGGTAAAGTGCTGGTATTCATTCTGGCAGACTTTCTGGCAATGGTTAAAAATCCTATGATGCAGGACGACGTAGCGCTACGTGGCGTTATTGCGCATGAGCCAGTATATAGGACAACACCGAGGGGCAAGCGGATTACGGATATTTCCGTAATGGTAAAAAATGAGCTGACGGGTAACAAGTGCTTTGTTCCCTGCATCTGCTGGCAAGAGCAGGCGGACGAGGTAGCAGGCTGGCAGCAGGGCGACACAGTAGAGCTGCTGGGGAGATACCAGAGCCGCCAGTATGAAAAGGTTATTGACACCGACAGCGGCAGCAGGGAGCGGCGCACGGCTTATGAAATATCGGTACAGCTGATTAACAGAAAGGAACGGGCAGAAAATGAGAGTTAAAACAATAGTAAATGGCAAGGGAGAGCCGCAGGCTACAGAAATAGCAATACCGATAGAGGGGGCGGGCGGCGAACTGGGGAAGCGGGCGGTTATAAATTTAACTTCCCTTATAAGCGGGCTTGAGACCATGAAAACAGAGCAGGACGTAGTAACACATTATCATATAATCTGCGGTTTTGCTACGTGCTGCGAGTTGTGCGGATTTATGACGGAGAAAAGCACCAATGACTTAATGCACATGGTAGAGCATCTGGTAGAAAACGAGCTTGCAAGAGTAGCGGCGCATGACAGCCCGTGAAATCTGCCGCAGCTATCATAGCGCACGGCATAAGGCGCAACAAATACAGATACTTGCAGAACTGAACGCCGTAGACAGTCTGGAAATTATCAAGGCTTTAGTGCGTGGCGGGGAGAGGCTGCCAGACAGCACGGTAAATAAGCTGTTTAAGCGGCTTGACAAATTGGAAATGGAGATAAGGGAAAGAGAGCGGGAATATAAGGCGATTGCGGCGGCACTGAAAGGAGAGAAATAGATTGAGGAAAGTATATATATGCAGCCCGTATAGGGCAGCTGACAGCGCCCAGCTGGATAGAAACATAGACTATGCGCAGGCACTTACAAAGCAGGCGATAGAGGCGGGATTAGCGCCGATTACGCCACATTTATATATGACGCAGTGCTTAAATGAGGACAAGCCAGAGGAACGGGCGGCAGGTATGGCAGCAGGCTTAACGCTGCTGAAAGGCTGCGACTTTGTGATAGTGGGCGTTAAGTACGGGATAAGCGAGGGAATGAGCGCCGAAATAGCGGCGGCAGATGCGGCAGGCATAGAAGTAGTGAACGCAGACAAGCTGCGGCACAAGCTGGAATATGACCGCAGGGCATGGCTGGAAGAGTACGCAAAGCTGCACGCCTGCGAGTTTTGCAGGGGCAGCAGGCTACATACTTGCACAAGCTACCGCTGCCAGCAGCCATATAGAGAGGCTTACAAGTATGCAGAGAAACATTTTACAAGTGGATAAAGTAAAAAGCCCTCTACGGTACGGGAATACCTTAGAGGGCTAAGCTATACAGCTTTTACAACCTAAATCCAGTATATCACTGTATGGCGAAAATATCAAGCAAAATGCGGGCAAAGCGCCTGCTTTATCACTTGATAAAAGTATTAGCTTTAGGACAAGGATAGCCAAAAAAGGAGTAAAAAATATGCCATACGTTGAGAGGATTACAAGGGCGGGCAAAACCATAGAGGTAGAGCGCTATTTTACGAGCAGATATAAAAAGCAGGGGATAAAGAGGGGGGATAAGGTTAAGCCCACCACAGAGCAGCAGGAGAAAATAAACACAAGGCAGGCAGAAAGAAAGCTGCGTATTCTGATAAATGCAAATTACGAATATGGTGACTATCATTTAGTGCTGGACTACATACGGAAAAAGGGAGAGCCAGAGAGAACAAAAGAGCAGATGCGCAAAGACATAGATATATTTCTAAGGGAGTGCCGCAAGGAGTATAAAAAGGCTGGGCTAGAGTTTAAATACATACACGTAATGGAGATAGGCAAGAAAGGCGCAAGGCATCATCATTTAGTCATAAACCAGATAGACACAAAGATATTGCAGCAGTGCTGGTATAAGGCGTATGAGGGGCATAACAGAGTAAAAGTATTTCCCCTGGACGATAGCGGGAACTATGCGGAGCTGGCAGCGTATTTGATTAAATACACGGATACGCACAGAAAAGTAGAGGACGGGGCGCTACAAGGCAAGCGCTGGAATTGCAGCAGGAATTTAGTAAGACCAGAGCCAGAGATACGGATAATTTCAAGCCGTGAATGGTTTAAGGCAGAGGCAAGACCGATTAAGGGCTACTACGTAGACAAGGACAGCGTAAGCAAGGGAGTACATAGCCCAGAGTATTACGGATATGGGTATTTCAGATACACGCTTGTAAAAATGGAGAAAGAGGGGGGATAAGATGCAGGCAGTAAAGGTTATAGGGATTGCGGCAGCAGTCATAGGGGCAGGGCTTTTGAGTGCGGGGCTGGCAGCAGTAGGCGCACTGGCGGTAGCCATAAAGCACGCCAGCGAGGATATGAGGAACTGGGAACGCTGGAACGATAACGACGACAGAGGGGCATAAGGAATGGGGCAGAGGCTTATATACTGGATATTCCAGAGAGGCAAGAACTGTAAGCACTGCTGCCTATGGTGCGAGTATTACGACCTATGCAGGGCAGACGTGCTGGCGCAGGACGAAAGAGAGGAAAAACACGGAAAGGAGAGAGCGGAAGAATGAGAAACTTTAGACTGGACGACGAAAGCGGGCATCAAGAGGCGCTATTTAGCTGGGCTGCGTATCAGCTGGGACGTATGCCAGAGTTAGAGTATCTGCATCATGTACCAAACGGCGGCAAAAGGGACAAGGCGACAGCTACGGCGCTTAAGAGGCAGGGAGTTAAAGCGGGAGTGCCAGACGTTGTGCTGCCAGCAGTACGGGCAGGATACCACGGACTATACATAGAGCTTAAGGCTGGAAAGAATACCACAACGGACAATCAGAAACGCTGGTTAGAGTATCTGCGGCAGCAGGGATATTATACGGCGGTATGCTATGGCTGGCAGCTGGCAGCAGAACTGATAGAGCGGTATTTACTGCACCCAGAAGAGCTTACACAAGAGCAGAAAACAATTACAATGCGCTAGAGGCGGCGCAGAAAGAGAGGCAAAGAATGAAAACAATAAGCATTTTGAACTTAAAGGGCGGTGTAGCCAAGACCTTTACAGCGGCAAACATGGCGTATGAGCTTTACCGCAGGGGCTATAAAGTCCTGCTGCTGGATAATGACAAGCAGGGTAACTTAAGCAAGGCATACGGCAGATACGACGCAGAGAGCGTAGCGCCGATAACAAAGCTGCTTAGCGGGGAATGGTTAAACCCAGAGGAAATAATACAGCATACGGAGTATGAGGGCATAGACATTATCACGGCGAATATGTCACTTTTCGGCGCTACATGGAATTTAACCAAAGAGGAAAACGAGAACCAGACGGAGCGGTATAGCGCCTGCAAGTTATGGCACTATGATTACTGCATCATAGATAACCCGCCAGACATAGGGCTTAACGTGATAAATGCGCTGGCAATAACGGACGAGGTTATAGTACCCGTAAAGCTGGATAATTACGCTTTAGAGGGGCTAGACATTGTGGCAGAGCAGATAGAGGACGTAAAAAAGTATAACCAAGCAATTAAGCTGGCGGGCGTTCTGATTACGTCATACCAGAACACGGACGGGGAGAGCGCAGGTGTGGAATGGTTACAAGAGCAGGGAGTATATAACATTCTGGGGATTGTAAGGTATTCCAAGAAAGTAGCGGAAAGCTCTTTTCTGCAAAAGCCTATTTATGAGTACAGCCCGTGCTGCGGGGCGGCGCAGGGGTACAAGAAATTTGTAACGGCATATACAGGGAAAGCGAGGTAAGGGAAATGAAAAAGAAAATAATTTCAGTGGCAGCAGTTTTGGTAATGTGCATTATTCTTGCAGGCTGCACAGAGGCAGACAAAGTATCAGAAAACGTATCACAAGAGGCAGATAATTTTAATGTGTTACGTAGATTTGCGGTAATAAATACAAGGACAGATAAAGTAGAATTTGAACTTATAGGGGCTTTTTCTCTGGACGCAAGTAACAGCGACAAAATAAGTGTAATTGTAGAAAAAGAGGACGGCACATATTTTAAGCATATTATAGGGCTTAACGAAGATGTATTTTACGTAGTGGAAGATTTAGGCGGTGCAGCGGTAAACAAATACAAGTACGAGGTAAATTACATACCAGAAAGTATAGTACCATTCACGATAACAGAAAAAGAATAGATACGGCATAGAAAGCGAGGTAAAGAATATGGCAAAGTTTGGCATAAATGACATTTTGAACGCAAAGACAAAGGCAGCGGGAGCGCCCACGGCGGCAGAGGGATACAAAGAGATTTATTTAAGCCCGTATGAGGTAAAGGCAGCGCCAGAGAACACGCACCAGAACTTAGAGAACATAGAGGAACTGGCAGACAGCTTTTTACACGTAGGACAAGAGCAGCCCACGGTATTAGCGAGGATAAAGGGCGAATATTTCATAATCGACGGACACAGACGCAACGCTGCTAATATTCTGAATTTGGAGCGGGGACACAAGGAGTATGAAAAAGTCCTCTACCGCTATATGGATATGAGCGAGGCTATGTATGAGCTGCGGCTACTGGCTGGCAACGGATACACGCAGCCGCTTACGGCATATGAGAAAACCAGGTTAGTAGAGCGCACCAAAGCGGCGCTGATGCGGGCAAAGGAAGAGGACGGGCTAGAGATACAAGGCAAAATGCGGGATTTGATAGCCGCTATGCTGAATGAGAGCAGCACCAACGTAGCCAGAATGGAGAGCATAAACAATAACGCCACGCCAGAGGTAAAAGAGCAGCTTAAGAGCGGCAATATGGGTAT